>JAFZEB010000016.1 GCA_017560855.1 Ruminiclostridium sp. | reverse complement strand
GAGGGCAGCATCTTTGCACGGGCCATAGCCATCAGCAGGTTTGCGGAAGCGGTGAAGAAGCCGTTCCAGGTGGTGAACAGACCAGCCAGAGCACCGATGGTGATCAGCCAGTACAGAGCTTCGCCGACGCCGCCTTCATAAACCAGAGTGAACATATTGGAAGCAGCAGGACGGTCCAGGGTCAGGAACTCCTGCCAGGGGAATGCGTAACCGAATGCGAACAGCAGGAATGCGTAGAAGACGCAAGCCAGGCCGACGGAAGCAACGACGGTAACACCGACGGTCTTGACGTCGCCGCCAGCTTCCTCAACGCCCTGAGGAATGGTCTCGAAACCAGCCAGGAAGAAGGCTGCAGTACACAGGATGCCGAATGCGCCGCCGATCAGGCTGCCGTGGGAAGCGCCTTCTGCGGGAGCGTAGATGGGCTGCAGGTTCTCCATGTTACCGCCGATCAGGCCAGCAACTGCACCGATAACAGCAGCAGCAACCAGGAAGATGCACAGGAACTTCTGCAGGAATGCTGCAGAGGACAGGCCCTTCTTGTTCAGCAGGAACAGCAGGATGGTGAAGATGGTACCAATGATCAGGGTGGTCAGATAGATGGGGGAGCCCATGATCACGTACATGGGTTCGCCGGCAGTCAGAACGGGGAACATGTAAGCCAGAACGTCAGTGACCTGGATGGCTTCCCAGGGAATGATGGCCACGAATGCGCCGAATGCAGCCCAGCCGGACAGGAAGGAGATCTTCTCGCCAAATGCTGCGTAAGCGAATGCGGAGCCGCCGCCAGCGACGGGCAGCAGGGGAACCAGCTCAGCGTAGACCAGGCCGAAGGGGACCATGATCAGCAGAACCATCAGATAACCAAGAGATGCGGGAACGGGGCCGCCGCAGCTGTTCATCCAACCATTGATGGAAACAGCCCAGCCGACACCGACGATAGCGCCGAAACCGATGCAGAAGAAATCGATCGCGCTCATGCCTTTCTTTTCAGGACTATTACTCATAATAACCTCTTTTCTTTGCGGGCCGTGTACCGATTGTACACGGCGTTTGTGAAATCTCTTCTCTTCTATAAATGATAAAAGAATACGATTGCCTGCGCGGTCCCTCCTTTCAAAGGCGTTCTATTCTTGTATGTATTTGTGGAAATAGAACGAATGGTGAAGTATAAAACTAATGATATTATAAAAAACGTCAATGAATATGTAAACTTGATAAATTCTGCAAGAGTTCAAAAAAACTTCTTGGAAAGAAATGGAAGTCAGAAACGACAACCGGCAGCTGCCTGGTGCAGCTGCCGGTTGCTTATGAGCAATCAGGGATAGAAAAGGAGCGTGGGAGCGACGGTCCCTTCGCCGGAAGAACCGCCAACCTGGAGTAGGAAGAACGGCGAACAGGAAACGCGCCCACGGGCTGCGAGGTATCGAACAGCCCGATGGGCCACCGCAAAAATCTTTCCCTTTGTAGTATTTAGTATAGCAGGAAAAATTTGGTTGTAAACTTGAAAGATTTTTGCACGCCTCTTGAAAAGTTTTTCTATACAATTTATTTATCGTGTGATAAAATATCAAGATGGTAAAAAAAGGAAGTCCTGGAGGTCTCTATATGGGAAAGTACCTGCCTGTCATCCGCACAGCAGAGTGCGGCAGCTTGAATCGTGCGGCCCAGGCGCTGGGGTATACCCAGCCCAGCCTTGCCTATATTATCAACAACATCGAGAGTGAACTGGAAGTGAAGCTCTTTCTCCGTGGCCAGCGAGGGGTCACTCTCACCGAGGAGGGCACCAAGCTTCTGACCATCATGCGGCAGATCGAAGAGATGGAGGAGAAGCTCCATCAGACCGCCCGGGTGGGCAAAAATGGCCTGCTGCGGATCGGCATCTTTCCCAGTATTGCTTCCCTGTGGCTGCCGGAGGTGCTGAGAAAATTCTATGAGATGCACCCCGATGCCGAGGTGAAGATGGAGCACCTGTTCTACTATCTGGATGGGGAGCAGAGCCTGAAGGAGCACCGTCTGGACTGCTGCTTCTTTGCCAGCAAGTGCCCTGCCGGGCTGGAGGCCGTGGAGCTGTGGGAGGACCCCTACTATCTGCTGGTCCCCCAGGACAGTGACCTGGCCCAACTGGAGGAAGTGGCGGCAGAGGAGGTAGCGGGGAAATATCCCTTCATCCCCACCACCGAGAGTTTTGACGAGGGCAGTGCCATTTGGGAGGTCTACCAGGCTTTGTCTCAGTCCAGTCGGATGGATTACCAGCCCCAGGAGAACCGCATGGCTGTTTCCATGGTAGAGGCCGGTCTGGGTGTGGCGGTGCTGCCCGGGCTGGACCTCATGGACCTGTCTGCCGGACGAAAGGTCAAGGCTGTTCCCCTGGTCGGAGGACTGAGCCGGATGGTGAGCATGCTCTGCCCGCCGGAAAGCGAGCGAAGCGAACTTATGGAGGATTTTCTGGACATGGTCCAGGCCACTGTGGCAACGTGGGAAGAGGCCTTTCGGGCCCGTGAAATTGAGCCAGAGGCTCAGTGAAATGCGCCTTCGGCGTGTGATATTCGGCCCATGGCCGAGTGAAATTATACGTTCGGAACGAATCAAATAACATAAGGGCTTGCTGCGGATTGCAGCAAGCCCTTTTTGCATAGAAAAAGGCTCCCTCCGAAGAGGGAGCCTTTTCACGGTTAGGTTTTAAACACACACACAGGCAAGTGTAGATTTCTTACTTCTGGCGCATTGCCTTCAGGTCCAGAGCGCCGAACATGTCCTTCTCGCGCTGCTCGGGGGTCAGCTTGTTACGAGCGGAACCGCAAGCGAAGAACAGGACATAGCCAACGATGATGTAGACCACGAAGACGATCAGAGCCTTGGTACCAGCGAACCAGGGGCTCATGGGGATCAGAGCACCGACGAAGTAGATAACGCCAGCGATAGCTGCCCAGTAAGCAATGGGGGTAGCCAGCTTGTAGGGGCGGTTTGCGTTGGGCATATCCTTACGCAGCTTCAGCAGAGCCAGGGAGGAGATCATCCAAGACAGGATGAATGCGGTTGCGGAGAAGCAGGTAACGGTGTCGATCATGTTGTAACCCAGGAAGGGGCCGATCAGGGACAGGATGGTGACGACATACAGGCCGTTGATAGCAACGCCGTTCTTCTGGACAGCCAGAGCGGAAGGCAGCATCTTGGAACGAGCCATAGCCATCAGGACGTTTGCGGAAGCGGTGAAGAAGCCGTTCCAGGTGGTGAACAGGCCAGCCAGAGCACCAACGGTGATCAGCCAGTACAGAGCAACACCAGCGCCGCCTTCATAGACGAACTTGAACATGTTGGAAGCAGCGGGACGGTCCAGGGTCAGGAACTCCTGCCAGGGATAAGCGTAGCCGAAGGAGAACAGCAGGAATGCGTAGAAGACGCAAGCCAGGCCGACGGAGATAACGACGGTGGTACCGACGGTCTTAACGTCGCCGCCAGCTTCCTCAACGCCCTGGGGGATGGTCTCGAAACCAGCCAGGAAGAATGCAGCAGTGCACAGGATGCCGAATGCGCCGCCCATCATGCTGCTGTGGGTTGCGCCCTCAGCGGGAGCGTAGATGGGCTGCAGGTTCTCCATGTTACCGCCGATCAGGCCAGCGACTGCGCCGATGACAGCAGCAGCAACCAGGAAGACGCACAGGAACTTCTGCAGAACAGCTGCGGAAGACAGGCCCTTACGGTTCAGCAGGAACAGCAGGATGGAGAAGATGGAGCCGATGATGATGGTGGTCAGGTAGATGGGGGAGCCCATAACCTCATACATGGGTTCGCCAGCGGTCAGGACGGGGAACATGTAAGCCAGAACGTCGGTGACCTGGATAGCTTCCCAGGGAATGATGGCCACGAATGCGCCGAATGCAGCCCAGCCGGACAGGAAGGAGATCTTCTCGCCGAATGCTGCGTAAGCGAATGCGGAGCCGCCGCCAGCGACGGGCAGCATGGGAACCAGCTCAGAGTAGACCAGGCCGAAGGGGACCATGATCAGCAGAACCATCAGATAACCAATAGAAGCGGGAACGGGGCCGCCGCAGCTGTTCATCCAACCATTGATGGAAACAGCCCAGCCGACACCGACGATAGCGCCGAAACCAATGCAGAAGAAGTCAATGGCGCCCATGCCCTTCTTTTCGGGACTATTACTCATAAATATACCTCTTTTCTTTGCGGGCCGTGTACCGATTGCACACGGCGGTGGTGAAATCTCTTCTCTTTTATACGGGTATGGTGTAATAAAAGAATGCGATTGCCTGCGCGGGCCTCCTTTCTGTCTTAGGCGGTTCTATTCTTTGTTATTGGTGAAAATAGAACGAAGTGTGAGGCTAAAAACCAATCTTATTATAAAAAATGTCGATAGATATGTAAAATTGAAGAACTTTATAGAACTATATAAGTTTTCTTCAGGGAAAAAGTGGAAGGCGGAGAAAAAAGAAACAGCAGTCAGCAAAAAAAGAGATGCTAACTGCTGTCTTATGAGCAATCAGGAAGAGAAAACCATAGTGTAGGAAGAAGGATCTGGTAGGAAGTCAGACCGCAGAAGGACGAATCCGGCGAGGTATCCGGCAGACGCCCGAAGGTTTTCTTCATTTCTGTGTTTACAGTATAGACGTTTTGTAGCAAAAAGTAAAATAGAGAAACGGAATGGAACTATATAAAAACCTTTTCGTGACATTTTTAACAGAGTGTGATACAATGGCCTGTAAGACAAAAATCAACAAAAGAGGTGGGAAAATTTGGGAAAGTATTTACCGGTCATTGTGACTGCTGAGTGCGGCAGTCTGACACGTGCTGCCCAGACCCTGGGCTATACCCAGCCCAGCCTTGGCTATATCATCAGCAATCTGGAGGAGGAACTGGGCGCCAAGATCTTCTTCCGAAGCCAGCGGGGTATGACCCTGACTGATGTGGGCGCCCAGATGCTCCAGACCATGCGGAAGATCGAGGCCATGGAGACAGAGCTTCTGGAGCAGGCCCAGGCAGGTCAGGGCGGTCTGCTGCGGCTGGGCATCTTCCCCAGTGTGGCGGCCCAGTGGATGCCTGCCATCCTGGCAGCCTTCCGGGAGGAGTTCCCTGAAACCAGCATCAAGCTGGAGCACCAGCGCTACTACCTGGACGGCGAGATGGGTGTGAAGGAGCACCGACTGGACTGTGCCTTCTTCACCGGAAAATGCCCGCCCGGTCTGGAGGCCTTCCCTCTCTACGAAGACCGCTATTATCTGGTGGTGAGCCAGGACAGCGAGTTGGCCGACCTGAAGGAGGTCTCGGTGGAGGATGTGGCGGGAAAGTATCCCTTCATCCCCACCAATGAGAGCTTTGATGACGGCAGCACCATCCGGGAGATCTACCAGAAGCTGAGCAAGTTCAGCATCTTCGATGGGGAGCCTCAGGAGAATCAGATGGCGGTGGCCCTGGCTGAGCACGGCCTGGGCGTGACCATCCTGCCCGGCCTGACCCTCCACGATCTGGTGACCAGCCGCCAGGTGAAGACCATTCCCCTGAAGGAGGACTTCCGGCGGTATATCAGCCTCCTCTGCCCCAAGGAAGGGGAGCGTACCGTTGCCACGTCGGCTTTCCTGCGGCTGACCCAGCAGGAAGTGGCCCGGTGGGAGCAGGAACGAAAGATCTTATAAGGAAAGAAGCATCCCGTCCCACGGCCTGGTGGGACGGGATATTTTTGCCTGTGCCGCAAAAAACGCCCCCTGACTGCACGGTCAGGGGGCGTTCGCTTGTTTAGAATGGGATCAATTCCAGAAGTCGGTCTTCTGCTTCAGGCCGATGGAAGCGGCCTTGAACTGGGGATCCTTGCCCTCCTTGCGCTGGGCCACGTAGTCGTTCAGAGCGGCCATAGCGGGCTTGGTCAGGATCAGGATGACGGGGATGTTGATGACGACCATCAGAGCCTGGAAGAGGTCAGCGGTGTTCCATGCCAGGTTCATGCTCAGCATAGCGCCCAGCAGGACGATGACAGCAGCGATGCCGCGGAAGACGGACATAAAGGTCTGGCTGGGAACGCGCTTCAGGATGAACTTCAGGCAGCCCTCGCAGTAGTAGTAGTTGCCGATCAGGGTGGTGAAGGCAAACAGAACCATGGAGACGGCGATGAAGATGGGGCCGAAGCTGCCGAAGGAAGCCTGCAGGGAGGCCTGGACGTAGGGAGCGCCAGCCAGGTCAGCAGTGGGAGCCACGCCGGAGCACAGGCACATGAAAGCGGTGGCGGAGCAGATGATCAGGGTGTCCAGGAAGACGGACAGCATCTGCACCAGACCCTGCTTGACGGGGTGGGAGACGTCTGCGGAAGCAGCGGCGTTGGGAGCGGAACCCATACCTGCCTCGTTGGAGTACAGGCCGCGCTTGACGCCCTGCATCAGGCAGGAACCGGCGAAGCCGCCGAAGATGGCCTGGAAGTCGAAGGCACTGTCGAAGATAGCACCCAGGACGGCAGGCAGCTGGCCGATGTTCATGAACATGATGACCAGAGCAACGGCAACGTAGATGACGCCCATGATGGGGACCATGAAGCCAGTGACCTTCACCAGACGCTTGCCGCCGCCCATGACGCAGACGGCGAACAGGATGGCCAGGACAGCGCCGATGAAGATGGGGGTGGAGGTTTCGTTGTAGAAGCCGAAGCCGGAGAAGGCGGACTGCAGGTTGTAGGAGGCCAGTGCATTGTAGCCCACTGCGTAGGTCAGGATGATGATGACGGCAAAGATAACGCCCAGCCAGCGCTGACGCAGTGCGGTCTCCATGTAGTAGGAGGGGCCGCCGTAGCAGGAGCCGTCGGGGGCACGGCGCTTGTAGATCTGTGCCAGGGTGGATTCCACATAAGCGGAAGCGCCGCCCAGAACGGCGGTCATCCACATCCAGAACACGGCACCGGGGCCGCCCAGGCAGATCGCGGTGGAGACGCCCACGATGTTGCCGGTACCAACGCGGGAAGCGGTGGAGATCAGCAGAGCACCCAGGGAGGAGGTTGCGCCCTCAGTCTGGGGCTTTTCCATGATGACCCGGAATGCTTCGGGCAGCAGGCGGATCTGGATCAGTTTGGTGCGGAAGGTGAAGAACAGGCCAGCCACAACCAGGAACACGGGAACCCAGGGATCGTACAGGAACCCGCTGATGGCATTGACAACGCCGTCAATGCTTGCGAGGATATCGCTCATTTCTTGTTCACTCTCTCTTTAATTTAATAGTTTGTCCAAAAGGACGGAACCTTTACATTTTACGGGAAAAATGCCAGATTTGCAAGAATTATTTATTGGTAATAAAAGGAAAACGCCCGGGCGATTGCCCGGGCGTCCGTTCATAGTGTAAAGTTGCGTTACAAATCAAAAAGACAGGAGGAAGTGGGATGATTCTGCATAGGAGTCAACCTCATTTCCTTTCTTTTTCCGGGAAGACTAGGGAGCCTTCAAGTCTCACTCGTGTCGGTAACCACGGTGAGGTGGTAAACGTACAGTAGTGGGTGGATGGTCACAGCCGTTGGCGAGACCCGCTGCTGGATGGGACCTGGCAGCTGCTATCTGCCGGTTTCCCACCTGACCTCGTCTGGTGGACCCTTCGTATCAAAGGAAGATCATCTTTGATGGGCTTAGTATACAACAAGATGAACAGAAATGCAAGAGGAAATTATGAAAAACTGGGCAAATTTACGAGGGGTGGTAGGGGCGATCGTGAATAAACCATAAATAATGAAAAAAGTATCTTGCAGGAGAGGGGCAGATGCCCTATACTCAAGCCAAAGAAAACGATCAGAAACGATAGAATATAAAAGGAGAATGACTATGATCCATTGCACCAAGTGCGGAACTCCCGCCCCGGAGGGGCAGGCCTTCTGCGAAAACTGTGGGGAACCCCTGAACCAGCCCGGCAGAAGCAGTGTCTATTGTGAAGAATTGGTCCAGCCTGTGCGGAAGGTGACCTTCGGGGAGGCTGTGAAGAACTTCTTCAAGAATTATGCCAACTTCAGCGGCCGCGCCACCCGCAGCGAGTACTGGTATGTCTGGGTGTTCAATACGGTGGTGGGTCTGGCCTTTAGCCTGCTGGCCGAGATGGGTCTGGGGATCTTTGCCACCATCTTCACCCTTGCCGTCCTGATCCCCAATCTGGCCCTGGACTGGCGCCGCCTCCACGACATCGGCAGGAGCGGCGGCTGGTGGTTCATCTTGCTGGTTCCTTTTGTGGGCTGGATCTTCTATCTGGTCTGGATGTGCACCGACAGCAAGGAGGACAACCAGTACGGCCCCAGAAAGACCGAAGCCAACCGGGATATCATCCCCTAACGACAAAAAAGAGACCTGCCAACGGCAGGTCTCTTTTTTATGCTTCGTAGGTGATCCGGCCGCCAGCCATGGTAAGGCAGACAGTCAGATCCTTGATCTCCCGGTGGGGAACGGTGAAGAGATCCCGGTCCAGGACCACCAGGTCAGCCAGTTTCCCGGCCTCCAGGGTGCCCAGGTCGGTCTCGGCGTGGACCAGCTTAGCGGCGTTCACCGTGTAGATGGCCACGGCCTCCTGGGGGGTGAGGGCCTGGTCGGGCAGGAAGGGGGTGTCGTCCTCCGGGGAGGTGGGGCGGTTTACGGCGCAGTGGATGCCCCACAGGGGGGAGAAGTCCTCCACGGGGCAGTCAGAGCCGCCGCCCACCAGGACACCCAGGTCCATGAGGGTCTTCCAGGCGTAAGATTCAGCGGTGCGCTCTCCCATGCGGGAGGGGGGCAGGGGAGCGTCTGAGGGGATGAAGGCGGGCTGGACGTCAGCCCCCATACCCAGCGCAGCCATATCCTCATAGAGGGCCTTGTCACCGAACTGGCAGTGGACCACCCGGTGGCACAGGGGCTTGGGATCCCGGGCCTGGACCTTCCGAACGGCCTCCACGAAGGAGGCGGTGGCCCCGTCGCCGATGGCGTGGCAGGAGACCTGCAGGTCGTTGTCATGGCAGAGGGCCACCATCTCGTCCAGGGCCTCTTGGGTGTAGACGGCAATGCCCCGGTTGCCCGGGTCGTCGCTGTAGTCGGCCCGCAGGAGGGCGGTGCGGGCACCCAGACTGCCGTCGGCGATGAGCTTCACGTTGCCCACCTTCAGCCAGTCGCTGCCCTGGAAGGAGCGCAGGGGCTGGGAGAGGAGTTCTTTTTGGAAGACTTCGGGCCGTGCGGCTTCCCACTCCTGCCACAGGCGGACGGAGAGGGCATCCCGGCCTTCCAGCGCTTCAAAAGCGGCCTTCAGGTCGGCCCAGTCCACACCGCCCTGGGGACCCACGTCATCGCTGTGGACGGCGGTGAGACCGGCGGCGGCAAAGACCTTGCCGGTCTCTTCCACCAGATGCTCGATCTGAGCCTGGGTGAGCCGGGGACGGGCCTGCTTCAGCTGGTCCAGAGCGGACTCCCAGATGACACCGTTGAGCTTGCCGTCCTCCCCCTTGTCCAGCTGGCCGCCGGGGATGACGGTGGTCTCGTCATAGCCTGCCAGAGACAGGGCCTTGGGGTTGCCGGCACCCACGTGGCCGCAGATTCGGTCCAGGATGACCGGGTGATCGGTAGAGATGGCCTCGGCGGTCTTGCCGTCGGGCAGGACGGGGGGATCGAAGAGGTTGTGGTCAAAGCCGTAGCCGATGATCCACTCGTCTTCGGCCAGGTCGTGGGTGGCCACATAGGCTCTGCCCCGCTCCACGATCTCCTCCAGGGACTTGACCCCACGCAGGTCCAGCTGCTGGAGGCCTTCGCCCACCATGAGCATGTGCATGTGGGTGTCCACGAAGCCGGGCAGGACACAGCGGCCCTTCAGGTCGATCCGGCGGGTGTTTTCGTCGGCCAGGGCCAGGACAGCTTCGTTGCTGCCCACCATGGCAATACGGGCCCCCTGGACCGCCAGGGCAGACACCGTCCGCCCGGCCATGGTGTGGACCACACCGTTGTAGAAAATGGTATCCATAGGAAATTCCTCCAATTGCCTCGCAGAGTTTCCCGCCCGCAGGCGGGAAAAGGAGGTCAAATGTATTTTTTCGGTGGCTTTGCCGCCGAAAAAATTCTTCTCAGCCAACAAACGTACAAGGCCGCCCGTCAGAGACGGACGGCCTGTGCGCTGCAGTTGGCTGCAATCTTTAAAATTTGAAGCCCAGCTTCAGCGGGTTCAAATTTTCTTAACCCACGGGATGCACATCCTGGAAGTGGATGTTCCAGATCCAGGAAGCGTTCATGGTGACGCCTTCGTAAGCGGCGTTCATGGCGATGTTCTTCACGGGGTAGTACATGTAGATGTAGGGAGTCTCAGCCATGACGATATCCAGAGCCTGGAACATCATGTTGTTGCGCTCCACGGGGTCGCTGATCTGCAGCTGCTGGTTGATCAGGTTGGTGACCTCTTCGTTGTTGTAAGCAGCAGCGTTGGAGCTGTTGCCGCCCTGGCACAGAGGCAGCAGGTTGCCGGAGGGATCGGGATAGTCAGCTTCCCAGCCAGCCATCAGCATGTCGTAGTCACGCACACCGTTGGCATCCAGGACCTCGCCGAACTGCATAGCGGTGTGCTCGTCGGTGGAGACCTTCTCGATGGTCACGGTGATGCCAACCTGAGCCAGCTGCTCCTGGATGGCCAGAGCCATGGAGTTCCGCAGGCTGTTGTCGTTGATGACCAGGTTGCACTCGAAGCCGTCTGCATAGCCGGCCTCTGCCAGCATAGCCTTGGCAGCTTCCACATCGTAGGTGTGAGCGGGTGCGTTGGCTGCGTACTCGGTCCATGCGTCCACTTCGGAGCCGAACAGAGCAGCGGAGTTGGGCAGGGGAGTGGAAGCCTCGCCTGCGGTCTTGATCAGGGAGCTGTAGATGGTATCCAGATCGATGGCGGAGTAGATGGCATTACGGACAGCGGCGTTATCGAAGGGAGCCTTCTGGGTGTTGAATGCCAGGAAGGTGACGCCGAAGCCGGAGGAGGTGGTCATGGACAGGTTTTCGTCGCCTGCGATGACGTCCAGCATGTTTTCGGGGGGAGCCACGGTGCAGTCCACGTCGCCGGTCTGCAGAGCGGTGACACGGGTGGTGTCCTCGGTGATGATCTTGAAGGTCAGGTTGTCATAGTAACCTGCGTCCTCACCCCAGTAGTTCTCGTTGCGGGTCAGTTCCACGGAGGTGCCGTTCTGCCAGCTGACGAACTTGTAGGGGCCGGTGCCCACCAGGCCGCCCTCGGGGGTGCCCAGCTGGTCGCCGGCAGCCTCAGCGTGTGCCTTGCTGATGACGTGGCAGGCGGTGGTGCCGGGGACATACTGCCAGGTTGCATCGGGGGTTGCCAGGGTGACGGTCAGCTCCCAGTCGCCGGTCTGCTCGATGGATGCCACGTTGTCATACATCCAGCCCAGGTAGGAAGCGGTGTCGGGGTTGGCAATACGCTCCATGGAGTACAGAACGTCGTCCATGGTCATAGCGGAGCCGTCGGAGAAGGTCACGTCGTCACGGATCTGATAGACATAGGTGACGTCGTCCACCTGCTCCCAGCTGGAAGCCAGCATGGGCTGCAGCTGGTTATCCTCGTCGAAGACCAGCAGGCCCTGGGTGATCTGGTTGACCACGGGGTTGGTGGTGAAGTCATAAGCGAAAGCGGGGTCCAGCTTCACGATATCGCTGTCCAGAGCGATGGTGAAGGTATCCTTCTCTGCAGCTGCTTCGCCGGAAGTGTCACCGCCGCCGCAAGCGGTCAGCAGGGTGAACATCATGGCTGCGCACATGACCAGAGCAAGGATGCGAGAGAATCTGTTCATTTTTTTATCCTCCATTTCTAAAATATCTTCGAACGGCCAAATGCCGAAACGAATGAAATAACTTGGCTCTCCCTCTGGGAGAGTTGTCACGGCGGAGCCGTGACTGAGAGGGCTCATCCCACCAGATGGCAGGCCACCAGGTGGTTGTTGCCCACATCCTTGAGCTGGGGACGGCTCTCTTTGCACTGAGGCTGACACTTGGGGCAGCGGTCGGCAAAGGGGCAGCCGGGGGGCACATCAATGGCGCTGGGCAGGTCGCCCTGAAGGACGATCCGCTGCTTTTTGTGCTCGGGGTCCAGGGTGGGGATGGCAGACATAAGGGTCTGGGTGTAGGGGTGCAGCAGGTTGTTGAAGAGTTCTTCGGACTCGGCCTGCTCCACCACGGTGCCAAGGTACATGACGGCCACCTGGTCGCACAGGTGGCGGACCACGGTCATCTCATGGGAGATGAAGAGCATGGTCAGGGAGAACTTTTCCCGCAGGTCCATCATCAGGTTCAGGATCTGGGCCTGGACGGACACGTCCAGAGCGGAAACGGGCTCGTCGGCCACGATGAAGGCGGGGTCCAGCAGCAGGGCCCGGGCGATGGCCAGACGCTGGAGCTGACCGCCGGACATCTCACTGGGAATGCGGTTGAGGGTGTCCTCGGGGAGGTTGATCTCCTGAAGCAGGTGCTTGATCTTCTCCTCGGCCTCATTGCTGGGGATCTTGTGGACCTTGGCCACCTCCCGCAGGGCGGAGCCGATCTTCTGCTTGGGGTTGAAGGAGGCGTAGGGGTTCTGGAAGATCATCTGCATATCCCGGCGGAGGGGGAGCAGATCCTTGCCGGACAGGTCGGTGATGTCCCGGCCCTGGAAGTAGACCTTGCCTCCGGTGATGGTCTCCAGACGGAGGAGGGAGCGGCCCAAGGTGGACTTGCCGCAGCCGGACTCACCCACGATGCCGAAGATGCTTCCCTTGGGGACAGAGATGGACACGTCGCTGACGGCGTGGAGGACCTTCTTGGG
>JAFZEB010000153.1 GCA_017560855.1 Ruminiclostridium sp. | reverse complement strand
GTACAGGTAGTAGAAGTCGTAGGACTGCATGATCATGTAGTTGAACTCCAGGAAGGACAGACCCTTCTCCATGCGCTGCTTGTAGCACTCAGCGCGGAGCATGTTGTTGACAGAGAAGCAGGCACCCACCTCACGGAGGACATCCACGTAGTTCAGGTCCAGCAGCCAGTCGGCGTTGTTGACCATCATGGCCTTGTCTTCGCCAAACTCGATGAAACGCTCCATCTGCTTCTTGAAGCAGTCGCAGTTGTGCTGGATGGTCTCCATGGTCATCATGGAACGCATATCGGTACGGCCGGAGGGATCACCGATCATAGCGGTGCCGCCGCCGATCAGAGCGATGGGCTTGTTGCCAGCCATCTGCAGGCGCTTCATCAGGCACAGAGCCATGAAGTGGCCCACGTGCAGGGAGTCGGCGGTGGGGTCAAAGCCAATGTAGAAAGTGGCCTTGCCGTTGTTGACCATCTCACGGATCTCTTCCTCGTTGGTGACCTGGGCGATGAGGCCGCGGGCTACCAGTTCTTCATAAATACCCATGTTGTTTTTCTCCTTATTTTCGTTAGTGTTCCGACAGAGGAACGGTATTGCAAAATAAAAACGCCCTCTGCCACCGAAATGACAGAGGACGATAAAATCGTGGTACCACCTCTATTTACCCCCTCCTCACGAAAGGGGCCTCAGCGGGTCAGAAAACCCTATGCGCGATAACGGGCGCACCCGACAGACCCTACTGCTCCCATGTGGCTGGAGGTTCAGGCAGCTGCTCCGGGAGGTAACTTCACACGGCGGCCCTCTCCCCCTTGCACCAACCGGGGGCTCTCTGGGCAGGGTCTCTGCCGGCTACTTCTTCCCTTCATTGCAGTAGCGTTGATTCAATTCGATTGATTCTACACCATTTGGCATGGTTTGTCAACCATTCAGAAGAGACGAGCCTGATCCTTGTACGCCTCAGCCTCTCGGAGGAGTTCCTCGGCACCCTCCAGGATGGCGGCCGAGGTGTGGGCACCGCCGGTGAGACGGGCCAGCTCCATTTTGCGGCCTTCCCGGTCCAGGGTCAGGACGTTGGTATAGGTTCGTCCGTCCCGCTCCGCCTTCTGGACAGAGTAGTGGCTGTCGGACATGGCGGCGATCTGGGCCAAATGAGTGACGCACAGGACCTGGCAGTTCTGGGACAGGCGGCTCATTTTTTCCGCCACCTTACCAGCGGCACGACCACTAACACCAGTATCCACCTCGTCAAAGATGAGGGTCATGATGCTGTCGTTTTCCGCCAGAACGTTTTTCAGGGCCAGCATGATGCGGCTCAGCTCACCGCCGGAGGCAACCTTGGCAATGGGCTTCAGGTTTTCGCCCACGTTGGCCGACATGAGGAAGCAAACCTCGTCCATACCGGTCTCGTCCAGGCCCAGTTTACCAGGCTTGGGAGAAAACTCTGTTTCAAACCGAACCTTGGGCATATCCAACTGGCGAAGTTCCCCTTCGATGCGGGCTTTCAGATTCTCAGCGGCCTTCTTTCGCTTCTGAGAAAGGTTTTCTGCCAGCTTCCGCACCTCCTGAACCACCACTTTGTGCTTCTGCTTCAGTTTCAGGATGGTGTCGTCGGCCATCTCGATCTGGTCCAGTTCCTCCCGGCTCTTTTCCAGATACTCCAGCATCTCCTTGACAGAGCCGCCGTACTTCTTCTTCAACCGGTGGATCTGGTCCAGGCGGCTCTCCACCTCGTCCAGTTCCTGGGGAGAGAAATCAAAACTGTCCCGCATGTCCCGCAGCCGCTCGGCCACATCCTCTGCGGCATAGCGCAGATCGGCCAGG
Source organism: Ruminiclostridium sp. (assembly GCA_017560855.1). Classification (GTDB taxonomy): domain Bacteria; phylum Bacillota; class Clostridia; order Oscillospirales; family Oscillospiraceae; genus Evtepia. Next base: position 23,180 of record JAFZEB010000153.1, on the reverse strand, counting down.
CTGGCGGTAAGCTGGGTCAGGTCCGCCGAGAAATCGGCCACCCGGGACAGAGAGCCCTCCGCTTCGGCCAGAAGGCCGGAGGCACCGTCCCGGTCCTCGTCCCCGAAGATAGCCCCGTAGGCTCCCTCCACCGCCGCCATGAGCTTATCGGCGCTGCGCAGGATGTTTCGCCGCTCCTCAAGTTCCTCCTCTTCCCCGTCCCGCAGGCTGGCACGTTCCAACTCTGCGATTTGATACTGAAGAGAATCGATGCGGCGGGCCTTCTCGGCCTCATTCATCTGTAGAGAACTGATTTGACGGCGCAGGTCGGCCAGCTTTTCAAACTCGATGCGGTAAGCCTCTGCATCAGGACCCAGAAGTCCAAAGCTGTCCAGGTAACCCAGGTGGCAGGTCTCATCCATGAGCTGCTGGCCGTCGTGCTGGCCGTGGATGTCAATGAGCTGACTGCCCAAGGCTTTTAGCTGGACCACCGTGCAGGGGACTCCCGCCACCCGGCAGACATTCTTGCCGTCGGCCTGGATCTTGCGGGAGATGATAAGTTCTCCGTTTTCATCGGGGCCGATTCCGGTTTCCCGGAACCAAGGCAGGTCGGGAAGATCCCGGAAGATGGCTGTCACCAAGGCAGACTTCTCCCCTGTTCGAATAAGGTCCCGGCTGGTGCGCTCCCCCATCACCGCACTGATGGAGTCGATGATGATGGATTTACCGGCACCGGTCTCGCCGGTAAGGACGTTGAAACCCGGACCAAAGGAGATGTCTGCCGCATCGATCAGGGCTATGTTTTCAATATGAAGCAAAGAAAGCATGGTTCCCCTTCTCTCGGTGTTATTTTCTTTCCAGCATCTTCATGATCTCCAGGCAGAGATCCTCAGCATCCTCGTTGGTCCGCATGATCATAATGCCGGTGTCATCACCAGCCAGAGTGCCGACAATGTTGGGCAGATGCATGCCATCAATGGCAGAGCAGGCCGCAGAGGCCAGGCCGGGCATGGTCTTCAGAACCACGATGTTCTGGGCGCAGTCAAAGGATGTCACGCTCTCCCGGAAGATGTTGTTCAGCCGCCCAGCCACGTTCAAAGAGGTCTTCCGTTCGCTGACGGCATATTTATAGGTGCTGTGTCCGGTGAGTTCCTTCACCAGATGGAGTTCCTTGATATCACGGGAAATGGTAGCCTGGGTGGACTTCATCCCCCTCTCCCGCAGCTTTTCCAGCAGCTGATCCTGGGTCTCAATGTCATGCTCCTGAATGATGGCGAGGATCTCAGCCTGTCTTCTGGCTTTCATGTGCGGATTCTCCTTTCCAGCTTATTGTTGATCAACTCATAAAAACTTCTGTCGGAAAGCTTCACCAGACAGAGATTGCGCCGGGAACGGCTGATCTGCACGGTGTCCCCGGAGAAAAGTTTGAAGGCCTTGCCGCCGTCCACCGAGAGGTAGGCCGCCTTGCGGCTCTCCTTGGGGACCACCACGTCAATGAGGCGGTTCTTATCCAGAACCATGGCCTTGGCGTGGATGGCATGGGCGCTGATGGGGGTCATGATGATATTCTCTGCCGTAGGCTCCACGATGGGACCACCGGCAGACATGGAGTAGGCTGTGGACCCGGTGGGGGTGGCCATAATGACACCATCACCAAAGATATCAGAGATCAAGACCTTGTCTCCAAAGACCTTGAGATCGATGATCCGGGCCACAGCGCCTTTGGTGACCACCGCATCGTTCAGTGCGGTGCTGCGGAAAAGGGTGCGTCCCTCTCGAATGACCCGTACATCCAGGAGCATCCGGTTCTCCAGCTTATACTCCCCGCTGATGAGACGGGTAAGCTGAAGGATCTCGCTCTGCTCCAATTCGGCCATAAAGCCCACACTGCCCATGTTAACGCCTACAATGGGCACACCAAAATTGCTGGCATCTTTTGCCGCATGGAGGATAGTACCGTCACCACCGAAGCAGACCAGAAAATCCGCATTGGCCAGTTCGGTCTTCAGATCCTTGATCTGGATACTGGGGTCTACATCGGCCAGGACAGACTTATCCACCGGGAAGGGAAAACAATATTCTGTCTGCACCCCAGCCGCACTGAGCAGACGCTCGGTGCTTTTGGCGGCTTTCAGTCCCTTATCACGAAAGGGATTGGGGCAAAGAATGATTTTCACTGGGCATTCCCCTCCAAAGTCTCATGGGAGGCCTCCACCAGGGCAGCCAGATCTCCGGTGTAGGGAGGCTGCTCTGCCACGGTCAGATGCCCCAGATATTCAATGTTGCCTTCCGGACCACGGATGGGCGAGAAGGTGATGTCCTTCACATAGAAGTTGCTCTCCTCCGCATGGCGCAGGAACTGTTCCAGGACCTCCAGATGGACCTTCTTGTCCCGGACCACACCCTTCTTGCCCACCTTCTCCTTGCCTGCTTCAAACTGGGGCTTGATCAGGCAGACCAGATGACCGCTGTCCTTCATGAGGGGGCGCAGGGCGGGCAGGATGAGCTTCAGGGAGATAAAGGAGACATCCACACTGCCAAAGTCCAGAGGTTCGGGAATGGTCTCCTGGGTCAGGTAGCGGACGTTGGTACGCTCCATGCACACCACACGGGGATCCTGCCGCAGGCTCCAGGCCAGCTGACCATAGCCCACGTCCACAGCGTAGACCTTAGCCGCTCCGTTCTGGAGCATGCAGTCGGTGAAGCCGCCGGTGGAAGCACCGGAATCAATGGCGATGGCCCCCTCCAGAGAGGGCAGGTCAAACTGGGCCATGGCCTTTTCCAGCTTCAAGCCGCCACGGCTCACATACTTCAGGGTCTGACCCCGGATCTCCAGGTTGGCATCCTCCGGTACGGAAACGCCGGGCTTATCCATCCGTTTATCGTCCCAAAAGACCTGGCCGGCCATGATGATGGCCTGGGCCTTCTGGCGGCTCTCCGCCATGCCTCGTTCTGTCAGCAGAACATCCAGCCGTTTTTTACTTGCCATCGTTCATAACCTCCCGGGCTTTTTGATACAAAGATTGTACGTCCAGTCCGCACAGGGCACGGAGCTGGGCAATGGTTCCGTGGGGGACAAACTCCTCCCCACAGGAGCATATAGCGCTTCCCTTCAGGGTAATGCCGTGAGCGGCAGCTGCCGCCAGGACATCCCCACCGGGAGCACCCATGGATACGCATTCCTGGGCAACCAGCAGTCGACCGGTCTGTTCCAGGGATGCCAACACTGCCTCCGTAGGCAGCGGAATGATTTGATTGAGCTTCACCACGTCGGCAGAGATCCCGTCCTGAGCCAAACGTTCAGCCACCTGAAGAACACTGCCTGTCAGGGTGCCAAAAGTCACCAGTGTGATGTCGGTGCCCTCCCGCAGGACGCAGGCAGGTTCTGCGCTGTTGTCCTGGTGATAGCCGTTCTCGCCCCCTCTGGGATACCGGACAGCCACAGGGCCGGTCAACTGGTACACCGCCTGACGCAGCATAGAGGAGAGTTCCTGCAGGCTGGCAGGGCACAAAACGGTCATGCCGGGGACAGTCTTCAGGAAGCCGGGATCGAATAGACCGTGGTGGGTCTCGCCGTCGTCTCCCACCAGCCCTGCACGGTCCACACCGAAGACGGCATGGATGCCGTCGATAGCAATATCGTGGATCAGCATGTCATAGCTTCGCTGGAAGAAGGTAGAGTAGACGGCAAAGACAGGCACAAGACCCTGCTTGGCCATGCCGGCCACCATGGAGACGGCATGCTCCTCGGCAATGCCCACATCAAAGAAGCGATCCGGGAACTGGGCTGCAAAACCGGAAAGGCCCGTGCCGCTGGTCATAGCGGCAGTCATGGCGCAAATACGCTTGTCCTCCCGGGCCATGTCACACATCTCTTTGCCAAACCGGGCAGAAAAAGATTCCCCGCTGCCCGGGTGGAGGAGCTTTCCAGTCGCCTTATCAAAGGGGCCCGTGCCATGAAAGGCATCCGGGGTCTTTTCAGCAGGACCGTACCCCTTGCCCTTCACAGTCTTCACGTGAAGAAGGACCGGCCCGTCTATGGCAGCGGCATAGGCCAGCTGCTGGGTCAAAGCTCCCACATCGTGGCCGTCTACCGGCCCCAGATAGTGAAAGCCCATATTTTCAAACATACTGCAGGGCAGGATGGTGGCCTTCACCGCCTCTTTAAGACCGTGGATCACACCATGAAGCCATCTGCCAGGGGGAGTAGCCTGCATAATCTTGCGATAGATCTCCTTACCCCGCAGATAAGGCGGATTCAGCCGCTGCTTGGCCAGATGCTGGGCCACGCCGCCCATGCTGGCGTCAATAGACATACCGTTGTCGTTGAGGATGACCACCAGGGGTTCCCCACTCTGCCCAGCCATAGACAGGCCTTCATAGGCCAGGCCGCCGGTGAGGGATCCGTCACCCAGAAGGGCCACAACTTTATAGTCCTCCCCCAGTCGGGTTCGGGCCACCGCCATACCAAGAGCCGTAGAGACCGCCGTGGAGGCGTGACCAGCAATGCAGGCATCGTGGATGGACTCAGAGGGCTTGGGAAACCCGGCGATACCGCCAAAGGTCCGCAGAGTTTCCATCCGGCCATTGCGCCCGGTCAACATTTTATGGATATAGCATTGATGCCCCACATCAAAGACCAGTCGGTCCCTAGCCGTGTCATAGACCCGGTGCAGGGCCACCGTCAGTTCTACAGCGCCCAGGTTGGAGGCCAGGTGGCCGCCAGTCTGGGACACCACGTCTATGACCCGCTCACGAAGGGTCTGGCAGAGTTCTTCCGCCTGACGGTCGCTGATCTGGTGCAGGGACGGGAATTCCTTCAAGAAAATCCCTCCTTACTGAAACAAAGGAAAGGGTGTGTTACTTGGTGCGCCCTGCCAGCATCCGGGCAAGGTCGCAGAGAAAGTCACTGCCGGGGTATTCCGCCAGACAGGTGATGGCTTCCTCAGTGAGGGACTCCACCATGGCCTCGCAGGCCTCTACCCCTTTCAGGGCAACAAAAGTGGATTTCTGGTTCTCCGCATCGGAACCGATGGGCTTGCCGAACTCAGCCTCGTCTCCCAGGACGTCCAGAATGTCATCCCGGATCTGGAAGGCCAGACCGATCTTGCGGGCAAAGGAGGCCGCAGCCTCCTCCTCCTGCTCGGTGCTGCCTGCGGCAATGGCACCCAGGCGAGCAGCCGCCTCGATCATACAGCCGGTCTTGAGGGCTTCGATCTGGACCACCTCGTCGTAGGTCAGGGTCTTCCCCTCACCCAACAGGTCTAAGAACTGTCCCCCCACCATACCGGCAGGACCGGCAGCCTGAGATAAACAGGACACGCCCCGACCGATCTGCTCCGAAGACAGGTCGGCTCCGGCCAGGATGCCAAAGGCTGCCGTAAGGAGGGCATCTCCCGCCAGGACTGCCGTGGCTTCACCATAGACCTTATGGTTGGTGGGCTTACCCCGACGAAAATCATCGTCATCCATGCAGGGCAGGTCGTCATGGATAAGAGAATAGGTGTGGATCATCTCCAGGCCACAGGCGAAGGGCAGGGCCTTTGCCGGTTCTCCGCCGAAAAGGCGGCAGACCGCCAGGGTAAGGACCGGACGGATCCGCTTACCCCCGGAGAGAAGACTGTAGGCCATAGCAGCCTGCATATCGCCGTAAGAAGGCCAGGTCTTGGCATAGCCCTCCAGAGCTTCCTCAATCATGGCCTGATAGGCTGACATTTGCTGTTTCATGTCCATTCCGCTCACTCCTTCGGGGCAAAGGGGGCTTCGGTCAGCTCCCCGTTGGCATCGGTGCGCAGTTTCATCACCTTCTGCTCGGCTTTGTCCAGCATAGTGGTGCACTGCTTCATGAGCTTGGCCCCCTCTTCATACAGGGAAAGGGAGTTCTCCAGGGCGTGGTCCCCAGCCTCCAGCTGGGCCACGATCTCCTCCAAGCGGCCCATGGCCTGCTCAAAGGTCAGCTTCTTTTCCGCCATTTGGTTTTCTCCTTTCCCTCTGCGGTGCAGGTGATGGTCCCGTCCGAGACACGGACCCGAAGGGTATCCCCCTTCTCCACCTGACTCAATTCGGAAACGACGGTGCCGTCGTCTTTTTGTGTAATGGAATAGCCCCGGCTCAGGACCTTAAAGGGGCTCAGGGCATCCAGAGAGGCCGCCAGACGGCCCATCTGCTGTCGGTGTTCCCCGATCTGACGATCCATCGCATGAAGAAGCCGCTGCTGCTGGTAGTCTAGAAGGAGCCGTTTTTCCTGGATGGCCCGCTGGGGGGACTGCAAAAAGGGACTGCTCCCCAGTCGGCGCAGGGCATCCCTGCGAACCTGGAGCCTTCTGTCCACAGACCGGTCCATCCGGGCCTGGAAATGGGCCAGACGGTCCCGCAGGTCGGCCTGGTCTGGGACAGCCAGCTCGGCGGCATTGGAGGGGGTGGATGCCCGAAGGTCGGCCACAAAGTCAGAAATGGTCACATCGGGCTCATGGCCTACGGCAGAGATGACCGGGATCCGGGACCGGAAGATGGCACGAGCCACCCGCTCATCGTTGAAGGCCCACAGGTCCTCCATGGAACCGCCCCCTCGGCCGGTGATGATCAGGTCAGCCATGTCAAGGGCGTTCACCAGATCCAGGCCGTTGCCGATTTCCTCAGGAGCTTCCTCTCCCTGGACCCGCACCGGAACCACCAGGACCTTGGCCATGGGGTAACGGGCACCCAGGATGCGAATCATATCCCGCACAGCAGCGCCGGCCGGCGAGGTCACCAAAGCAATGGTCCGAGGATGGGCAGGAATGGGCTTCTTATGGGCCGGGTCGAAGAGGCCCTCCTTGTGAAGCCGGTTCTTCAGCTGCTCAAAGGCAAAGGCCAGTTCACCTACCCCGTCGGGCACCATGGTAGCGCAGTAGAGCTGATAGGCGCCATCCCGGGGGAACACGGATACCCGACCGGACACCACCACCTTCATGCCGTTCTCCGGCCGGAACCGAAGGGACATAGCCTCCCGCCGGAACATGACGCAGCGGATGCTGCTCTCTGCATCCTTCAGAGAAAAATAGTGGTGGCCGGAGGGATAGACCTTGTAGTTGGATATCTCACTGCGTACCAAAACACGGGACAGCAGTCGTTCCCGTTCAAACATTCCTTTGATGTATTGGTTCAGGGCAGTGACAGAAATGGGTTCTTGCATGGTTTATTTCTGGTTGAGCTGCCGCCAGGTGAGAATGGCGACACCCATGGCGTTGTCAGTGGAAAAACGAGGCTCTGCAAACACAGCCCCGCTGGTTTTCACCATAGTTTCCCGTAAAAGCTGATTGGAAGCCACACCACCGGCGCACAGGACAGGCAGACCGGGGTACTGCTCCAGAGCCTGCCTGGTGGCCTGCTCCACGCCGTAGATGACGGAAGCCAGCACATACCAGCAGATATCTGCAGGGGCCCAGCCCTGGTCAGCCAGAGCATTCATCTTGTTCTCGATGCCGGAGAAGGAAAATTTACACTCCTTCACCTTGACCTTAAATCGGTCCTTCTTCTCTGCCTGAAGAGACAGGGCATCCACAGCCTTGCCCGCAGGGAAAGCCAGGCCCAGACGCTTACCTGTCCGGTCGATGAGCTGACCGGCAGAGATATCAGAGGTACCGCCGATGCACTCTGCCTTCACCATGACTCCGTCGGGAACCACGTGAAGGAGCTCGGTGGTGCCGCCGGACAGATGCCACACCAGGTGGGGCTTGTCCAGCAGGTCCATCCGCCCGGCAGACCAGGCTGCGGCAGCAATGTGCCCCTGCTGATGGGAGCAGGGGAAGAAGGGCAGTTCCAGGGCGGTGGCCATGGAGCGAGCCTGAGACTCACCTGCCAGGAAGCAGGGCATATAGGAGCCCTCCACCTCACGGGGACGGGTGCTGGCACCCACACCGATGAGGTCCTTGGGCATACCAGTCCCCTTCAGGGCCTCCATGATCTCCGGCATGCGCTTGACATGCTGGAAGAGGGCATCGCTCTGGCGAAGACCCAGAGCCCCTTCCGGAACCTCCAGGAGCTTTCCGCAGTTATCCCCCTTCTCCCCGTCAAACCAGGCGGCAGAGGTGGTGTAGTTGCTGGTGTCCAGCCCCAGTACGGCGGCCATACTCAGGCCTCCTCAGCAGGAGCCTGGGCCTTGGGCTGGGTCTCCTCGGGGAACTCGGTGCGGACGAAGGTGCCCAGGATGCCGTTGACAAAGGAAACCACCTTTTCGTCCTCATACTTCTTGGTGATTTCCACCGCATCGTTGATAGCAGCGGCATTGGGAATGGCGGGCATATACAGGATCTCATACATAGCAACACGCATGATGGCGGCGGCCATGCGGGGGATGCGTTCGAAGGTCCAGTTCTTGGAATACTGGGCAATGTAGCTGTCCAGCTCGAAGCCGTGTTCGGCAACACCACGGACCACTTCACGGATATATTCGACCTGCTTCTCGTTGGGATATTCCTGATACAGGGAATTTTCCTCCCCCCAGCGCAGGAAGTTTTCTTTCTCCATCCGTTCCTCCAGGAACTCATCAGGGGTCTGGTGGGAAAAACCCAGGGAATAAGAGCAGTGTACTGCGATTTCTCTTGCAGCGGATCTTGTCATGATCGTTCCTCCAAATCTTGGAATATACAATACTGGTTAAGTGTTTCTATACAGAATTCATTATATACTGAATATACAGAAAAAGAAAGACTATCTGTGAATTTCTTCAAAACTTTTTCCACAAAACTGAGTTTCCCATGAAAAGATTTTCATACAAAAGAAACACCCGCAGTGTTTCCACTGCGGGTGTTGTTTGCGGAATTATTCTGCTGCGGGCTTTTCGAAGGTAACGCCGCTGACACGGACGTTGACGGCTGCCACCTGCATGCCGCTGGTCCCTTCCACGTTGGCAATGATGGCCTCCTGGACCTTCTTAGCCACCTCAGGAACGATGACACCATACTTGATCTGAATGGACACGTCGATGGTGATATTGTCAGACTCCCAAAGGATGCTGATGCCCTTGGACAGCTTCTTTCTGCCCAGGAACTGCTCGGCAGCGGTAGCACCGGCCAGACCGGACACACCGTCCACTTCCAGGGCAGCTGCACCGGCGATCATCTCCAGCACTTCTTCGGCAATGAAAACATCGCCATGCTCCTCGCTGCGGGAGTAATATTCTCTGGTTTCGCTCATGGTAGTATCCTCCGTAACTGAAAAGGATTTGGATTGCTTGATTTGGTTATTATAGCATATCCTACCGGCGAAATCAAGCCTGATGCTTCTTGGCTGCCAGCAGGGTGTTCTTCATGAGCATAGCGCGGGTCATGGGACCAACGCTGCCGGGGACAGGAGTGATGGCGGAAGCGATCTCCTTGACGTCCTCGAAGTCCACGTCGCCGCAGAGCTTGCCCTCGTCGTTGCGGTTCATCGCCACGTCGATGACCACAGCACCGGGCTTGACCATGTCCTTGGTGACGGTGTGGTTCTTACCCACAGCGGCCACCAGGATGTCTGCGCCGCGGCAGATCTCAGCCAGGTTCTGGGTGCGGGAGTGGCAGATGGTCACGGTGCCGTGTCTCTGCAGGAGCATGATGGACATGGGCTTGCCCACGATGTTGGAGCGGCCGATGACCACGCAGTTCTTACCCTTGGGGTCGATGCCGTACTCGTCCAGGATCTCCATGACACCATAGGGGGTGCAGGGCAGGAAGCCGTCCTTACCCACAAACAGAGCGCCGGCGTTCATGGGGTGGAAGCCGTCCACGTCCTTGTTGGGATCGATGGCCATCAGAACTGCCTCCTCGTTGATGCCGTTGGGCAGGGGCAGCTGGCACAGGATGCCATCGATATCTGCACGGCCGTTCAGCTCCTGGATCAGGGCGATCAGTTCAGCCTCGGTGGTCTCCTCGGGCAGAGCAAACTCCTCGCTCAGGAAGCCGCACTCCTCACAGTCCTTGCGCTTGCTGTTGACATAAACACGGCTGGCGGGGTTGTTGCCCACGATGATAACAGCCAGACCGGGGATGCGAGCCATGGTTGCTGCCTCTTCCTTGACCTGAGCCTTGATCTTTGCGGCCAATGCCTTACCGTCTAAAATAGTTGCCATAATGATTTCTCTCCTTCATTATTTGTTTAATTTGTTATCTTGAAGTTTGTTCACATACAGGTGTTCAGGCTTCGGCCCCTTCCGAAGCTGCCATAGGATGATACCTGCCGCTACTGCAAAACTTACAAAACCTACCATCTGAGAGGTGCGGATGCCGGTGGAGAAAAAGTACAGACTGTCCGTCCGCAGTCCTTCAATGAGGCCCCGACCGAAGCCGTACCAGGCTGCATAGAGCAGGAAGAGCATGCCGTCGAACTTCCGCCATCCTTTGTACATCACAAGGAGCAGGAGACAGAAGCCCAGCAGATTCCACAGGGACTCATACAGGAAGGTGGGATGTACCTCCATGTACTCCGGGTCAAAAATGCCCATGCGCCAGGGCAGGGTGGTCTCACAGCCGTAGGCCTCCACATTGATGAAGTTGCCCCAACGCCCCACCATCTGACCGATGAGCAGGCCAAAGGCGCAGGCATCGATCAGGGCAAGAAAGGGGATCTTCTTATATTTGGCCACAAAGAAGGCGATGATCACCGCCGCAATGATGCCGCCGTAGATGGCCAAACCTCCGTTGTGCACGTTCAGCATGGCCTTGACATTCATGCTGCCGTCGGCGTTCTGATACAGGTCCGAATTGAACACGATATAGTAAATTCTGGCACCGATGATGCCGCCGGGTGCTGCAAAGAGCAGCAGGTCCAGGATATCGTCTCCCTTGAGACCAAAGTCCTTGGCCCGCCAGCAGCAAAAGCTGCCGCCCAGAAGAAAACCCAGGCCGATGATGATGCCGTACCAATAGATACAGAAATCACCCAGGCAAAAGGCCACCCGGTTCAGCTCAAAGGTTAGGCCCAGGCCGGGAAAGGTCACGGTATTCATGCAGGTTCCTCCCCAGGCCAGATGACCGTCAGGGTCATTTGTTCAGGGTGGAACCAGTCTCGGATAAAGTTCTCCGCATCCTGACGGGTCATAGTATCATAGATCTCCAGGAAAGTCCAGGGGTCCTGGTCCTCAAAATAGGCCTGGGCCTGCTCTACGCAGAGATTTTCAAAGGAGTTCAGCCCCCGCACAAAGCTGCCGTAGGCGGCCTTCTTCATGCGCTGGAAAAGCCCCTGGTCCAGCCCTTCCCTGCCGATCCGCTCCACTTCCTCCATGATGGCATCCCGGACAGCGGCAGGGTCCTTGCTCTCACCGCCGGCTACCAGGAATGCACAGCCGGGATAATCCATGAAGCCGCAATAGAAGCCGCTGTTGATGAGTCCCCGGGTATAGAGCTTGCTGTACAGAGAGCTGGAAGAGCCCATGAGGGCCTCGCAGGTCAGGTCGCCCAGCAGCTTCTGGCGCAGTCGGTTGGGGCCGTCCTGGGCAGGCTGACCCTTCACGCCGATCTGGAACAAAGGGGCGGCCACAGGCATGACCCTGGTGTTCTCCCGGAGGTTGACCTGCCGGGGTTCGTCCTGACCGTGGTCTCTGGGGATGGGAGGCTTGGCCTCTTTGGGCAGGATCTCTCGGGCCAGGGCACAAACCGCTTCAGGGTCCACATTGCCCGCCACACACAGAACCATATTAGAGGGGGTGTAAAAGGCTTCGTGACAGTGGTAGAGGGTCTCTGCGGTGATCTGGGCAATGGACTCCACGGAACCTGCCACGGAATTGCGGATGGGGTGATTCTGATAGAGGGCTTCCAGCAGCATTCGGTAGGACTGACGGCCGGGGTTATCCTCCATCATGCGGATCTCCTGGCCGATGATGCCCTGCTCCTTCTGGACACTCTCCTCGGTGAAATAGGGCACCGAGACGAATTCCAGCAGGGTCCGCAGGTTCTCCCAAAAGCCCTCGGTACACTCAAAGTGATAGCCGGTGATGGCCGCACTGGTGAAGGCATTGGGGGATGCACCGGAGGCAGACAGCTTCTGGAGGGCGTTGCCCCCGTCGGGGGTATCGAACATCTTATGTTCCAAATAATGGGCAATGCCCATGGGAGTATCCAGCCACTGACCGTTCAGCTGGAAGCGGGTATCCATGCCGCCGTAGCGGGTGGCAAAGAAGGCATAGCACTTGCCAAAATCGGGCTTGGGGAAGACATAGACCCGCAGACCATTTTCCAGGGTCTCCTCATACAGAGTCTCCCCAATTCGTTCGTAGGTATGTTTGATCATGGCTCAGCCCTCCTTTCCCCGCAGGGTATAAATGCTGTCCAGCTTTACCTGACAGGCGGCTTCCACCACCTGGTCCAGGGTAACTTTTTCCACAGCCTCGGCCAGTTCCTCGGGGGTGTAGGCCGTACCGGTGACAAAGCGATTCACCCAGTATTCCTCCAGACGGCCCTGGGCATCCAGGGAAGAACGCAGACTACCGATGACAGAACGCCGGGCGGCTTCCAGTTCCTCGGAGGTGATGTCCCCGATCTGGCAGGCCGTCAGCTGGGCCAGGATCTCGTCTTCAGCCTTCTGGAAGTTGGCAAACTCCACACCGGAGTAGACCAGCAGGATACCTTTGCTCAGAGCCAGAGAAGAGCTGGCGAAATAGCACAGGGAAAGCTTTTCCCGGACGTTCAGGAAGAGCTTGGAATTGGTGCTGCCGCCGAAGATGGCATTAAAGAGCATGAAGCGGGCCACATTCTCAATATCCTTGAATCCGCCGCCAGTGCGGAAGCCCATGGTCAGCTTACCCTGGGACACATCCATGGCATCGGAAAACCGCCGGACCGCTCCCTTAGGCTGGCCCAGGACCATAGGCACAGGGATCTCCTTCCGCTGGCCCTGAGGCAGGTCGGCAAACCCTGCCCGGAAGGCTTTCTCCACTCGCTCAGGGTCAGCAGAGCCGCAGTAATAAAGGTAAACAGGAGCGGTCTCCAGCATGTCACGGTAGCGGTTATAGAGAGTTTCTCCGGTAATGGCTCTTGCCTGAGCTTCGGTACCCAGCTTTTCGATGCTGTAGGCTTCCCCTTCACACATCATGGAACGAAGGCGGGAGAGAGAATACTGGAGCTTGTCATTGACCTCGCTGCGGATCTTATCCACAAGATTTGCCTTTTCGCTCTCCACATAGTCCGGTCGGAAACCCTTTCCGTCACCGGCAGGCTGCAGGACGATCTCACCCAGCAGGGCGGCCGCAGACTCTAAAATCTGAGAATCCCCAGGCACATAGGCATCGTCCAGGAAACTTCCCCAGAAGCCAATGCACTGGACCTCCCCTTTCTTGCGAACAAGAGGCTCGATGCCGCCGCCGTAGAGGTCGTCCAGAGCGGCAGACAGGGTTTCCATGTCCGGGTGATTCCGGCAACCACGGCGAAGAACCTTGGGGATCAGGGCATTCAGAGATGCTGTTTCCTCGGTCAGAGGCTCCAGAAAAGTAATCCCAAGCATAGATGTTTTGAATTTTTTTGTCTGAACAGCCCGGAGCACAACACCGGGAGCCAGGGTGCGTTCAACAATTGGCAGCATGTTTTCCCTCCTTCGGGATCTGAATGGGTGCATTTCACCCAGAAAAGTACACTATTATATAGTTTACATTGTACCACAATCTCAAGGAATGTAAAGGCATGGCAACATTTCCAGTAAATTATGTTCCGGACAGGCCTTTTTCATACAATTTCCTGTCAATTTTATCTTGACAAAATGATGAAATTCCTGTAGGATAGTCACTGTTGTAAAGGAAAACAACTTTACAGGCCGCACACAGGAGGGCGCACCATGAAAAACCAAGCATATCGAATGGCTATGCTCTATGATTTCTATGGGGATCTGCTTACTGCGCGGCAGAAAGAGTTTTACGACCTGTACTACAACGATGACCTCTCCCTGGCTGAGATCGCAGAAAACTACGAGATCACCCGGCAGGGTGTCCGGGACATCATCGTCCGGGCAGAAAAGACCCTGGAGGATATCGAGGAAAAGACCGGTCTCATCCGGCGCTTTCACCAAACCCGGGCCACGGTGTCCACCCTTCGGGAGCTGACCACACAGATCGAGGCCATCAACCGGGACCGGCTGAAAGACGGCGAACTGGAAAAACTCTGCACCCAACTCAGCGAAGCCATGGATGATCTGGAAAGGGAGTGAGTTTTATGGCATTCGAAGGATTAACCGAAAAACTCTCCTCCGCATTCAAAAAGCTCCGCAACAAAGGCCGCCTCTCTGAGGCCGATGTGAAGGAGGCCATGCGTGAGATCCGTCTGGCTCTGCTGGAAGCTGACGTCAGCTACAAGGTCGTTAAGGACTTTATCAAGGGCGTGACCGAAAAGGCCGTCGGCACTGAGGTCCTGGAAAGCCTGACCGCCGGTCAGGCCATCGTCAAGATCGTCAACCAGGAGCTCATTGAACTGATGGGCGGCAGCAGCGCCAAGATCACCATCGCATCCCAGCCCCCCACGGTCGTGATGATGGTCGGTCTCCAGGGCGCCGGTAAGACCACCAACTGCGCCAAGCTGGCCGGTCTCATGCGCAAGCAGAACGGCAAACGTCCTCTGCTGGCAGCCTGCGACATCTACCGCCCCGCTGCCATTCAGCAGCTGAAGGTAGTCGGCGAGCAGCTGAACATCCCTGTCTTTGAAATGGGACAGGAAAACCCCGTAACCATCGCAAAAGAGGCCATCGAGCACGCCAAAAAGCACGGCAATGACATGGTCTTTTTAGATACCGCTGGCCGTCTCCACGTGGACGAAACTCTCATGGCAGAGCTTCAGGCCATCAAGGAGGCAGTCAACCCCACCGAGATCCTGCTGGTGGTGGACGCCATGATCGGCCAGGACGCCGTCAATGCCGCCAAGGCCTTCGACGACGCACTGGACATCGATGGCGTGGTTCTCACCAAGCTGGATGGTGATGCCCGAGGCGGTGCAGCCCTGTCCATCAAGGCTGTCACCGGCAAGCCCATCAAGTTCGTGGGCATGGGCGAAAAGCTGGACAACATCGAGATCTTCCATCCTGACAGAATGGCTTCCCGTATCCTGGGTATGGGCGATATGCTCTCCCTCATCGAGAAGGCCGAGCAGCAGTTCGACCAGCAGAAGGCCATGGAACTGGCTGAAAAGCTGAAGAAGAACCGCTTCACCCTGCAGGACTACTACGATCAGCTGGTCCAGGTCAAGAGCATGGGTTCTATGGAAGAACTGCTGGGTATGATGCCCGGTATGAATTCCAAGGCTCTGGAGGGAGCCACCATCAACGAGAAGGCCCTGGCCCACACCGAGGCCATCATCCTCTCTATGACTCCCCAGGAACGAGAGAATCCCTCGATCCTCAACAGCAGCCGCAAGAAGCGTATCGCCGCCGGTTGCGGTCTGCAGGTAGTATCTGTGAATCGTCTGCTGAAGGAATTTGAAATGATGCAGCAGATGACCAAGCAGATGTCCAAAATGGCCGGCAAGCGCCGGAAAGGAAAGTTCGGCAAGATGCCCGGTGGTTTCCCCGGGGGAATGCCCGGCCTGCCCTTTAGGTAAACGATTGGTTTCCGCATTTGCGGTTCCATAACAATGTAATTCATTTGGAGGTGAAAGTAACATGGTTAAGATGAGACTTCGCAGAATGGGCTCCAAGAAGAACCCCTTCTACCGTATCGTCGTTGCAGACTCCCGTTATCCCCGTGACGGCCGCTTCATTGAAGAAATCGGCACTTACGATCCCCAGCAGGAGCCCGCAGCTATCAAGGTTGACGTTGAGCGCGCTCAGGCTTGGATCAAGACCGGCGCACAGCCCACCGAAACCGTTAAGGCTCTGCTGAAGAAGGCTAATGTCATCTGATTTGGAGGGCACATGAAGGACTTGCTCACTTATATCGCCCAAAATCTGGTGGAACGCCCCCAGGCCGTGGACGTACAGGAGACGGAATCGGACGGTAATGTTGTGCTCGAGCTCCGGGTCGATCCCAGTGACATGGGAAAGGTGATTGGCCGTCAGGGTCGTATCGCCAAGGAAATCCGCACACTGATGCGCTCTGTCGCCCAGCGCCAGGGCAAAAAGGTTTCCGTCGAAATTATGGACTAAGGCAAGGATTTCCTTGCTGAAGAATGGCGGCGCGTTTGCGTCCGCCATTTTTTCCTATTCAAAGGAGGTTTTCTCTTGAAGAATCGTTTTCTGGAGACCGGCAAGATCGTCAACACCCATGGCATTGCCGGCGAAGTGAAGATCATGCCCTGGGCAGACGAGCCCGAATTTTTATTGGATTTTGATGCCCTGTACATTGACGGCAAGCCCTGGGAGATCCACTCTGCCCGAGTGCACAAGAACTGCGTGCTGGTCAAGTTCGAGGGTATTGCAGATATCAACGATGCCATGAAACTGCGGGACAAGGTGGTCTGCATCGACCGCGAGGACATCGAGCTGGAGGAGGGTGCCTTCTTCCTGGCTGACCTCTACGGTCTGGAAGTCCGGGATGCCGATACCGGTGAAGTCCTGGGCAAGATCGAGGATGTTCTCACCCCCCCTGCCAGCAACGTCTATGTGGTCAAGGGCGGCAAGCAGTCCCATATGATCCCCGCTGTCCCTGAGTTTGTCATCGAGACCAACGTGGACGGCGGCTATATCCGGGTCCGTCTCATCGAAGGGATGTGAGCCCATGGCTGACTTTCAGTACCACATCCACATCATGACCCTCTTCCCCGATGTGGTGGGCGACATGATGTGTGAGTCCATCCTGGGCCGTGCCCAGGAGCGGAACATCATCCGCATTGACTGCCACCAGATCCGGGACTACACCCTGAACAAGCAGAAGCAGGTGGACAACTACCCCTACGGCGGCGGTCGGGGTGCCGTCATGCAGGCAGACCCCCTGTACCAGTGCTGGAAGCACATCTGTGAGTTGGAGGGCAAGCGGGTCCACACCATCTACCTCTCCCCTTGCGGCACAGTTTTTAAGCAGGCTGACGCCAAGCGCCTCCACCAGGACTACGACAGCCTGATCCTGGTCTGCGGCCACTACGAGGGCATTGACGAGCGTTTCATCGAGGAGTGCGTAGACGAGGAAATCTCCCTGGGTGACTTCGTTCTCACCGGCGGTGAGATCCCCGCCATGGCCGTGGCAGATGCCGTCTGCCGTCTGGTCCCCGGCGTCCTCTCCGACCCCGAGTGCTTCACCGAGGAGAGCCACTGGGATGGTCTGCTGGAGTGCCCCCAGTACTCCCGCCCTGAGGTCTGGCATGACCGTCGGGTCCCCCCCATCCTCCTCTCCGGCCACCACGCCAACATCGCCAAGTGGCGCCGGAAGCAGGCCATCATCCGTACCCGGGACCGCCGTCCTGACATGTACGAGAAGCTGGACCTGTCCTCCAAGGCAGACAAGAAGCTGCTGAAGGAGATTGCCGAGGAAGAGGCCGCCGCACAGGCAGAAGATTAAGATAAATATAAAATGGATGTACCAAAACGGTACATCCATTTTTATTTTACCAGACAATTTCCAGATAGTTATACATGACCCGACCATCTTCCAGGTAATAGGGAACGGCGATCGGGTCCTCTTTGGTGAGAGTTTCTCTCTGAACCACTCCATACCCTTCTTCGTAATAGGTTTCTTTGAGCAGATAGGCAGTTTCCTCATGGCCCGGCCAGGGTTCCACAGGATCTCCCGGCCGAACTTCCAGGCGGTCCAGGACCTGATTTTCCCTGTCCATTTGGAGGATGACTGTTTTCTCCACAGGGGCTACCGACTCCAGATGACAGGTAACTGAGACCGTTTCCTGTTTGGTCTTGCCGTCCAGCCGGTAGGTCACAGTGTCTTCCTGCGAGCAGGTCAGCACAGTCCCCGGTTCATTCAACCTGCCGCTGGGGCCTTCCTGGGCCACCACATAGATCTCCCCTGTCTCAGTCACGTAGACCGGGTTGGGATACAGGGTATACCCCCCGCCTGCTGCATTCACATAGACCGTTCCCTCCTGACTTTCCGTAATTTCGTCTACAACTCTGCCGCAGGGAATATAGTCCGCTTCCCCGGAGGTGTACCAGGAAAAGCCCCGGTCATCTACTGGCACGGGATAGTAGTACAGAGGGTAACACTCGACCTCGATACCATCAAACACGAAGAGGGGCAGACCGTCTTCGCCGGTCTCCTGTACGCCGTCAAAGCGCTCCCCCTCCTCTCCGATGGGTTCCAACGAGACATAAAAGCCGATCAGCCAATCGCTGTTCGCTTCTCCCTGGGCCAACTGGCAGCCGGAGAGAAAGAGAGCGCAAAGGGTCAGCACACAGCTGAGCTTTCTCATCCGCCCACCTCCTCCCAGAGGATGGTGGTTGTCCGGCGGCTGAGAATGCCGGGGAACTCCTGGACATAAGTGGTAAAGGTCTGGTCCTCCTCATCATTTCGGTCCAGGAGAATGCGGTCCACATAGGAAGTACCATGGCCGTTGATGCAGTGGGATTCCACCAGGAGGTACGCGGTCTCCGGCTCCACGGTCAAGCACTCAGGGGTCTGTTCAGCAGGATATTCCTGGGTATCAAT
This sequence comes from Ruminiclostridium sp., assembly GCA_017560855.1. Lineage (GTDB taxonomy): Bacteria > Bacillota > Clostridia > Oscillospirales > Oscillospiraceae > Evtepia. The sequence continues at coordinate 4,681 of JAFZEB010000153.1, read as the reverse complement.
GGGGCAGTGGTCGGCAGTCATCTGGGTGAATACCACCTTCTCCACTAAGTTCTTGCCGTGATAGCCATACTCAAACACAAAGCCACTGGTATCGGCCCCCTCAGAGATCTCCACCGTAGTGGTGGAAGATAAGGTATAGCTGACATAGGCGCCTTCTTCCAGCATGGAGGCGCAATCAAAGGCATCAGGAGTTGCCTCCAGATAGACTTTGCCTTCCTTGGTCTGGTACATGGGGTTGGCGAAAAGGCACTTCTGCTCTCCCCAGGTGGGGGCATAGAGGATGCCCTTCACCGTCGAGGTCTCTCCCCCATCCTCGATGGAGGTGGAGAGCTGGCGCTCCTGGACGGCCTGGTTCTTTTCCTGGATGAAACGGACCTGGCCGTCCTCTTCTACAATGGGGATCTGGTAGAAAGCTACACCATCCAGGTCGGGGAAGTCGTAATAGATCTCACCCTCCTCATCGGTGCATTCCTGGGCATAAAGTCTGCCCCCCGGCTGGCCTTCCGTGAGATAGATACTACCGTCCGAAGAAATGTTATCAACCTCCAGTTCCTGGCCGGGGATGCTCACCACGTCGGTGGTGAAGAAAACACCCACCAGCTGACCCTCTTGGGGGCCTTCCGATGCCAGCTGACAGCCACAGAGTGCCAAGGACAGAAGGGAAATCAAAAGCAGTCTTTTCATAGTCAGTCCTCCCAATCCAGATAGGTGGTCTGGTTGTTGAAGAAGCCGTTGTCAAGAAGGTACCAGGTGGTCAAATACTCCTCCTCCCGGTCTACGATCTCCCGGATGGTGGTGGGCTCCCCGCTGGCCTTGGTTCCCCAGCTCTCCACGATGAAGTAAGCAGTCTCCCCTTCCGGGGACAGCCGCTCAGGAGCCTCGCCGGGTTCGAACTCGGTGCGGCGGAGGCAGTTCCCCTGGTCGTCCATTTGCAGGAGTACAATGGTGTGGGGGACACTGCGGAAGGCGATGCTGGCTTTGGCGGTGATCTCCCACTCCTCCACCTCATTCCCAACTTCCAGCTTGGTGGTCTGGCTATGGGTTACACTGCCCATACTGCCCCGGTCCTCAAACTCACCGAAGCTGATACCCGCACCACCAGAGGTTACATAGACTTCGCCGTCTTCGGTCATGTAGATGGGGTTTCCGTGGATGATGGTCATGTCCTCCTCCAAAGCCACATAAAAGCTGGCGTACAGGGTGGCCTCGTCCCCTGTTCCAGTGCCGTACGCTGTCCCTTGGTCGAAGACACCCTCATTGGGGCCAGTGATGGAACTGACCACCTCCGGGTCGGATCGGTCGATGATGAAATAGTAATACATGCCCTCCAGGTCTGGAAATGTGTACACCTCGTTGGTAAATTCCTCTCCGGTGGAGGGATTGGTGTCGGTCTGGGTTTCTACGGTGGCGTAGTATCGGCCATCCTCGTCCAGGGCCGCATCCACAGAGGTCCGTTCATCCTTGGTAACAAAGAGGCCAATGAGGCGGTCTTCGGTCTCGGATGCCACGGCATCCTCCCGGGCCAGTTGGCAGCCAGAGAGCAGAGTCACGGCAAGCAGTATGGTCAACCATTTAATCTTCATCGTCATCCTCCTCCAGTTCTCCGTCGAATTTCAGAATGTCCCCCACATCGCACTCTAAAAAGTAGCAGATGCGGTTGATGGTGTGGAAGCGGACGCCCTTGGCCTTTCCGCTTCGCAGGATGGAGAGGTTGGCCGGGGTGATGCCCACCTTGGCGCACAGCTCCTTGGAGGTCATCCCACGGGCTTTCAGCACCTCTTCCAGACAGACTTTGATGGCCATGGCGGCTCACCTCCCAACAGATCAAATAAACAGGTCATTGTCTTCTTTCAGGGACTTGTTCTCCCCCATAAGCCGGTTCAGCATCAGAACGGCTAGGAGGAAGGCCACCGACAGCACCGGCACATAGACGTTGATATGGACGGTGTGAAGTTCCCCCAGGAACATGAGCTGGAGGATGTTCAGCAGGGCGGTCACCACTACGGTTGCGGACAGACTCACCACGCACAGGTGGGAGAGCTTGTCCGAAGCCTGGACGCTTTCCTCACTGTAGCGGTCCTTCTGCATGACAGTGAGCAGATTCAGAGCCGCCAGGGTCACCGCTACGTCCAGCAGGTAGGGCAGCATATTGGCCAGACAGCGAAGAACCAGGAATGCATAACTCACCTCCAAACCACTGTAAGTAAGGCCCAGCCAAGGATTCCAACCCTCCACGATCATAGTGTTTCCAGCCCGAAGATTTTCCATCTCAGCCAGAAGATTCTGGACACAGGCCCCAAAGGCCAGGTAAACAAAAACCACCGCCAGGACCCGCAGCAGGATGACCAGATATCTCTGAAGTGCTTCCCTTTCCGCTCCCTTCAAGTGTCGGACCACCCGAAGGACAGCGTAGCAGAAGATCAAACCGTAGATGGTTCCGCTGAAGAGACTCTGATAGAAGGCTCCGCCGTTGGACCAGAGGAAGTCCGCCATGCCGGGGATCAGGCCGGGGTTCACCATGTAGTACAGAGTGAAAAAGGTCAGGATACTCAGGACCACCAGAAGGCAGTCTTCGGCAAAAAGCTCCCGCGACTTCCAGAGCCACACCAGATAGATGAGGGGTGAGGCCGACAGGACCACATAGATCACCAGGGCCAGCACATTCCCTGCCCCGCCCAGGAGAGACAGACTCCGCAGACCGTGACCGATCTGCACGAAGGGAAAGCCCACAAGACCGGAGGCCCAAAGTCCTTCGGTGGATCCCAGCAGGACAAAGGCCAGCAGGAGCAGAGCTTCCACACCCAAGAAAATTAAAAAAGAACGCTGATTTCTCACGGTCTTGCACCTCCAGAATTATTGTTTTTCGATAATTCCTACTTTGAAAATAGCATACGAATTATCGTTTGTCAATAATTTTCTGCATAGAAAAAGCAGAGGCGTAAACCTCTGCTTTTTTAGTCCTTGGAAACGGTTTCATAGTATTTTTGACTGTCGCCTGCATAATATCTGGCAATCAATTCTTCCCATTCCTGGGTTGCTTTGGGGACCTCATCACCCTCCTGCCATACCAGGATCCCCTTACCTACAGGACCCACATAGACGGCTGTGATTTCTTCATCTGGCTCAAAATATGACATCGGAGATGACGGTTCTCTCTCGATTCCAGCAGGGTAGAAATCCATATAATGATTCCACCACAGAGGATTACCTCGGTCAGGAGTACCAGGAAAGCTGCGTTTCGGAATAATATAGAGCTCTCCATTCTCCCCCTTTTCTGCATGCTGGAAGTCATACCCGCCCTCAACAAAGAGATTGAACGTAATGCGTCCATCGGGCATCTGGTATACATGGGATATCTCAATCTTGTCCGCAGCAATCGTGACGTCCACATACCAGGTGGCAAAGTAGTATCCCACCCCAAGGATGACCACCAGGAACATGGTGTAGACGATGGCATTCAGATGGTTCTTTTTCTTCCACCAATGCGCCAAAGAACGAAGTTCCCTTTCCTCCTTTTCCTCCTCCGGGGGCAGGAGTTCTTCTCCCTCCATGACATCCAGAACCCTTTGGCAGGCCTCACATTCCTTTAGATGCTCTTCTACAAGTTCTCTGCTCACTTTGCTGCACGCCCCTTCATAGTAGGATGGCAGCAAGTCCTCCACCACAGAACAAGTCAACTTCATGGAATCCCCTCCTTCCTGAACATTTCATCACCAAGGGTTCGTTCCAGATATGCAGCATACGCATCCCAGTCAATGGTGTGTACATCGCTGAACATGGACCAGGAACGACCCTTCATCATTTTCTCCATGGCCGGCGTTGCCTTTGGAATGGTTTTCCCCTGTTTCCAAACCAAAACGGCATCTCCCGGAACGCCAACATACACAGCAGGAACAGATTTTATATAAAAATCTGCAGCCACTTCTGGGAATGCATCTTCAAAGGCCCCATCTTCATAAACATAGAAGGAATGATAGGCATTGAAGAGCCCATGTTCCGTGTTTCGTTTCGCCTCCAGAATAGAGTGCTTGGGGGTAATATAATAGCAGCCATCCTCCCCGAAATCATAGGTGATTTCCTCCAGCACCTTGCCATCATCAATATACATATGAAACACAATGGTGCCATCCTTCAACTGGCAGACTTGGGATATCTCAATCTCCTCCGATGGAACTGGTTGGTTCTTAGGCAGTGTCAGCCAGAGGGGAGATACTAGCACAAATACACTAATCAGAACCAAGGTAATTCGTATCCGTCTGGTTCGCATCTTATCCTTTTGCCATGTCTTTTGAAGCGCCTGTATCTCACTCCAGTCTTCCAAAGGATGCTCCACCTTCTCATGGAGATCATCCAAAACCTGACAACAAGCGGGACATTCCAAGAGGTGCTCCTCCACAAGAGTACGACTGTCCGAACTGCACACTTCGTCATGATAGAGGGGCAGCAGGTCCTGGATCAGGTCACAAGGTATTCTCATGGCAATCCCTCCTTGATCTTTACTCTGGCTCGGTGGTAAGTCACCCTGGCCCAACTTTCCGTCTTATGGAACAGAGCCGCAATTTGCCCAAAGGGCAGCTCTCCGAAGAGTCGTAAGAGCAGAACCTCTTTATATGGCTCCTCCAAGGCGTGGATGGCACGATAGATCTCTGCGGCGGTCTCCTTGTCCTGGAGTCTCTGCTCC
>JAFZEB010000015.1 GCA_017560855.1 Ruminiclostridium sp. | reverse complement strand
CCGCCCGGAGGGTCTTTTTCACAAAAAGGGTCTGGGGATCCTGGGGCAGGACCCCAACGGTGCCGGTTCGCTCCAGCTTTCCCCGGTAGGCCCTGTGCAGTCCCGCCAACAGGCCCAGACTGGTGGTCTTGCCGGTACCGTTGCCGCCCAGCAGGGCCAGGAACTCCCCTCGTTTTACCTCCAGGGACAGACCCTTCACCACATCGGGACTGTCCTGTTCATATTTGAACCACAGCTCCTCGCAGGCAAGGACAGGTTCTTCTGGATAGGTGTGCTGTTTTTCCCGGGGAAGGTCCCCCAAGGGATGTCCTGCGGCATAGGCGGTGAGCCAGTCCCGCCCCTCCCGGACGGTGACCGGGCAGGGAAGGTCGTTCTCCACCGCCGCCCACACCCCCATGGGGGTGGGCATGGCCAGGAACATACTGTGTCCCTTTTCCCGCAGAGCTGCACCCACTTCCTGGGGAGAGCCCTGACAGAGGAGTTTCCCTTGGTCCAGAACGGCCACGGAGCTTGCCAGGGGGAAAGTCTCTTCCAGACGGTGTTCGGTCAGGAGGATGGTGGTCCCCAGCTCCCGGTTGATCTTTCCCAGCACCGCCAGAAAGTCCGCGGCGGCGATGGGGTCCAGCTGGCTGGTGGGCTCATCCAGAATGAGGACCGAGGGCTGAAGAACCATGACGGCGGCCAGGTTCAGCAGCTGTTTCTGCCCGCCGGACAGGTCGGTGACATTTTTATAAAACCAGGTCTGGATGCCGAAGAAGGAGGCCATTTCTGCCACCCGGCGGCGGATGGTGGGGGTGTCGCAGCCCAGGCTCTCCAGGCCGAAGGCCAGCTCGTGCCAGACCTTATCGGTGACGATCTGGTTCTCCGGGTTCTGCTGGACAAAGCCGATCTTCTGGCTCTGGGTCCGGTGGTCCACCTGATCCAGGGGGGTCCCGTCAAACAAGATGTCACCGGATTTTACTCCGTGGGGAGCCAGAACGGTTTTCAGCTGCCGCAGGAGGGTAGACTTACCGCAGCCCGAGGGGCCGCAGAGGACCAGGAAGTCACCCGGCATCACATTCAGGGTCAGCCCGTCCAGAGCCTTGCCCTCTTCCTCCGGGTAAGAGAAGGAGAAGTCCCGGATCCGGAACAGCGGGGTTACTTTGTTTGCAGTTGTTTCCATGCCCGGTCCTCCTTTCGTTTTAATAATACCGGTGTCAGGCACAGGGCCAAGTAGGCCAGCTGGAAGGTCATGGGGAAGAGCCCCACAGACCCCTGCAGGATGGGGGCATACTGCCAGGCCAGGTTTCCGGTGAGCCACCCCGCCAGGATATATCCTCCCAGGGCCAGCAGCCAGACCAGAAGGGCCTTGTCCCGCTTGTCGAAACGGTAGATGGAAAAGGCCGTCCGTCCGGGGAGGCCGTAGCCCCGGCTCTTCATGGAGTCGGCCGTCTCGATGGCATTCTCCAAACTCCAGGTGATGAGGATGGAGAGAATGGTGATTCCCGTCCGCACCCGCTGGGTGACGCTCCCCTGGGACACATCCCGCCCAACACACCGCTGGGCCTGGGTGACCACCGACAGCTGGGCCCGGACCTTGGGGATGAACCGGAGGGTCATACTCAGCACCAAGCTCAAAGCGGGAATGATCCGCCCAAAGAGGTAGACGAACTTGTCCGAGGTCATCACCGCCGAGTAGCACTGGAACCAGGTGATGACAGCGGCCAGCATGACCGCCCCCGCCAGACCCCGCAGGATGCTCTCCAACGTCAACGGGTTCCCCGAGGGCAGATAGGTCAGAATGGTGACTCCCTCATGGTTGAAGGCCGGGTTCAGGATGGCTGCCAGGAGCATCATGGGCACCAAAATCTTCATGCCGGACCGGATGGCCCGCCCGCCCTTCAGCATGGCAGCGTAGGCCAGGGCGGTCCCCAGAGAGACCGCCAGGCTCACCGGATGGAGGAAGACCATGGTGAAGACCAGCACCAGGGCAAAGTATATAAAGTTGATGGCCGGGTGACAGCCAGAGAAGGCATCCCGATGTTCCATGGGCTCCCTCCTTTCGTTTGGTTTCTTCCTTATTTTATATAATATTGGCTCCCACATCTACCCCCAATTTGCAGGTGTAGAGCCATTCCACGGTATCCCCCGGCTGAAGCTGGTAACGGGAACAGCCGTAGTTGGGGAACCAGCCGTTGACTCGGTAGGTCCAGCCGGACAGCTCCCCGCAGTCAAACTCGTAGAGGTTTCCGATCCCCTCGATGTAGGCCGAGTTGTAGATGGGGGTGTTCACAAACTCCAGGTGGATACCCGCCTTTTTCATCTCCCGCTGGAGGAGGTTGAAGACGCTCTCCCCCTCGTAGAAGGTCACGGTGGTTTCCGGGAAGAGCACCCCGTCTGCCGGGACCAGGTCGGTCTTGGCCGGGTCCAGCCAGGCCATGTTGTCCAGGATGGTGTCGCACCGGACGGTGAGGGTACAGGTGTAGGCTTGGTCCGAGATGGTCACACTCTCCGGCTCCACAGGCACGGGCCGCCCCTCGGGAACAGGGGAGGTGAGGTAGGCGTCCTTTCCGGTGTTTGGGTCGATGGCCATGCCCTGCATAGAGGACCAGGCGTTATCCCCGGCTTCTTCGGGGTCGTTGGTCTCAGGGGCCAGCTCTTTTGCGGCCTCCTCCTTTTCCTGGGCGGTCATGCCCCCCTCTGTGCCGCCGGGGCGGCTGTCCAGGTCGGCCTGGGGTGCCGGTTCCTCCTGGGGAACTTCCGCCGGGAGAGACTCTGTTGTCTCCTCCACTGCAGGGACCTCCTGCATCTGGGCGGGAGTATCCTCCACCGTCCACCCCTGCATGCTGGGAGCGCTGCCCCCGTACCAGTAGACGGCAATCAGCAGGACCAGGGCAAGGCCGCCCATCAGGAGTTTATCCTTGTGTTTTCTCCACCACATAGGTTCCTCCTCACAGCAGTTGGGCAGTGCCCAGAAGGTTGTAGAGCATCTGGGCGATTTCGCACCGATGGATGGCCGCCTTGGGCCGGATCTCCAGGGCAGAGTCGTCCAGGATGCCCTCCCGATAGCAGAAGGCCAGACCGGCTCTGGCCCAATCGGCGGCGGTCACATAGTCGGTGAACTGGGCCAGCACGTCCCGGACGGCCAGGGCGCTCATCTCGGTGTCCATACCGCAGAGCTTGGCGGCCCGGGCCACCATGAGGGCAGCCTCCTGTCGGGTGATGGTGCCGTTGGGATCAAAGGTGTTGGCCGACCGGCCGTTGACGATGCCGTAGGTGTAGGCGGTGCCCACATAGGGGGCGTGCCAATCTGTGGCCTTCACATCCCCAAAGACGGTGACCGCCTGCTGGGGCAGGCCCAGGCCCCGGACCACGATGGCGGCAAACTGGGCCCGGGTCATGGTCTTGTCCGGGCCGAAGGTACCGTCCCCCATGCCGTTGATGATCCCCCGGGCGGCCAGGGCTTCGATGGCCCTCCGGTTGGCGTGAGTGTTGGTGTCCGAGAAGGTCAGGCCGGGGGTGACCACCTGGGCGGGCTTTACATCCTTGTGCTTCCCGGGCAAGCCCTGGGCATCCTTTCCGCTCCCCAGAGGGAGGGCATCGGCCATGTCGTACAGGCTGTTCTTTCCGCTTTCGGCCCGCTGGACAGCCACCAGGGCGTAGAAGGCCTGTTCCGTAGCCATCCCGTTGCCGCCGTCTCCTCTGGTGTGGCAGTAGCTGCCGTCAGACTGGCGGTAGGTTGCCAGCACATCCAAAAGGGTGTTTCCGTTCTTGACAAAGCGGGCATCCTCCGGGGTCAGCCCCAGCTCACACAGGGCCACAAGCATCTGAACACAGCTCTCCACGTTCTCGGTCTCCCAGGAGGAGAACCCGCCGCTGGCATTCTGCCGGGCAGACATACAGGCCAACGCCCGGTGGATGGCCGTCCGCACCTGGGCCTGGTCCTGATACTGGGCCAGGGCCTGAAGGGCCATGCCGGTGATATCCGGGTCGGAGGTGGTATCCCCCGCGTTCAGGCTCCAGCCGCCGTCGGGATTCTGTCGGTTCAAAATACAGTCCACATACATCTGACGGGTTGCCTGGGTCTTGGCCTGGGGGTTCCCGGGCACAGGGTAGTCCCCGGCATCCAGAGCGATGAGTGCCCAGATGGGGCCGTTCAACCCCTGCCAGACCGTTTTGTCATAGTCTCCCAGAGGGAGGGTCAGGTCATAGCCCGCCACATCCCGGGGGTCTTTGCCGATGGCGGTGAGGGCCAGGATGACCCGGGAATATTCAGTGTACTTCTTGCTGTGCAGGACACCCTTTCTGTCCTGCACATAGTCCTCTACGGTTTTATAGTAGGTCGTATAGTAGCTGTCCGGGACGGCATAGCCGCTGCGGGCCAGCCCTAAAACGGCCCACTCGCCGCCTACGGAACCCACCTGGGGATCCTTGACGGTGGTGTGGAGATACCGGGCGGTCTGGTCCAGATGGGCGCTGACCTGAGCGGCGTTTGCCGTCAGGCCCAGAGTAAGGACCAGGGCCAGCAGCAGGCTCACAGCCCGTTTTGCTTGAACTTTCATGGAAAATCCTCCTGTTTTATGGGGGAGTATAACAGCCCGACAGCGCCTCCCCGCTTTGTTGAGGGGAGACGCTGTGGGTAGAGTGTAGCATGTTACAGGAATCCAACCACTTTATGCGATGGTTTCCAGGTAACGCATGAGAATGGTGGCCGTTTCGGCACGGGTGGTGTCACCCTGGGGGACTAGAAGGTCCGCCTTGCGGCCGGTGATGAGGCCCTCGCCGTTGGCCCACTGGAGGGCCTCCAGCGCCCAGCCGCTGATGCTCTCGGCATCGGTGTAGCCGGCGAGGTCATTGCGCTGGGTAGTGTCGTATTCCTTGTAGTCGGAGTAGCGCAGAAGCATGGCGGCCATCTGTTCCCGGGTGATGTCCCGGTCGGGGGCAAAGCGGTCCTTGCCCACGCCGTTGACGATGCCGTTCTGGCTGGCCCAGATGACGGCGTTGGTGTACCAGGTGCCGTCCGTCACGTCGGAGAAGGTGTTCTGGGCGATGACGGCAGGTTCCCCTTCCATGCGGTAGAGGATGGTCACCAGCATGGCCCGGCTCAGTTCAGTCTCGGGGGAGAAGGTATCCTCTTTGGTGCCGGTCATGAGACCCTTTTCATAGACGAAGGTGATGGCCTTCTCTGCCCAGTGGCCGGTCACGTCAGTATAAGGGGAAGAGGTGACGGGGGGCACTTCGGGAAGGACTTCGGGGGGAACCTGCGGGGCCTGATTTCCGCCGCCAACGGCAGAGCCGTCATCGCCGATGTCAGCGCCCAGCTGGCAGGTGTACTGCCAACGGATTACATCCCCGTTTTCAACCTGGAACTCGGAGGCACCCTTGTTGATGAACACATCATCCCAGGTGATCATCCAGCCGGAACCGGTACCGGCATCAAACTCGCCGAAGGAGTCATAGTCAATGCCCTTGACGGTAAAGCTGCCGATGGACGAGAGGTAGAAATTGGACTTGGTGGTTCCGGTGTGGCTGTAGGTAAAGTCGTAGGCATCCAGTGCCCGCAGGGTGACATCGGCAATGGTGTCGCCCTGGGTATAGGGCACACGGGTCTTTTTCAGAATGGTGCCCAGGGCCTTGGGATAGGTTCCTTCGTCCCCAGCCACACGGACACCCTTGTCCTCAAAGCTGACATATACATATCCGTCGATCTCATCCTTGGACAGGCCGAAGTCAGGGGCAGCGGGCCCGTCGGGTTCTTCGGCAGGGGCTTCCTTCACAGTCAGGGTGACGGTGTGGGGTTTGCTGTCCAGCTGGCCGTCGTTGGCAGTGAAGATCAGAGTATAGGAACCAACCGTCTCCGGTGTAAAGGTGTAGTAGCTGTCGATGGCAGCAGCATCCTCGCCGGCGGCCAGTTTGTAGGTCAGGGTATCCCCCTCACGGTCGCCAAAGATGGTGGTCAGGTTGACCGCATAGGTCTTGCCCAGGGTGATGGTGGCCGTCTCCGCAGCGTTGTCACGGATGTAGGGAGCGGTGTTGCCGGTGGGAAGACCGCCCACTTCAATGGTGATGTCAGGCAGCACACTGCGGGTGTGAGCGGTGGCCTTACTGTCGCGGGTAACGCAGCCGCCATCCGGAATATTGCGGTGGCTGTCGCCGCCGTCGGCAAATTTCGTCAGACCGATCACACCCAGGCCGATGTAGCCATCCTGGAGGGAGACGACAGTGCCATCTTCGGACTCCGGAATGGTGACCTCAACGGCATTGCCGCTGGTGATGAAGTCATACTGTCTTCCCGTTCCCTGGACAGGGCTGCCGCAGAAGGTGTAGTTCAGCTGGATCAGACTGCCTGCTCCTTCTGCAAAGCTATCTTTGGCACCGGGATTGTAGTTGCCGGCCATCTTGGGAATGGGGGTATGGAGGCCGTCCAGGATCACACGGACGGTGTCCCCAGCCTCAAAGGGCTGACCGGGGTCGGTGACATTCACCAGACGGGTGGAGATCTTGTCACCCCGGACCACCTGGTAAGCCGTGCCGGTTTCGGTAGTCACCCGGAGGATGTTGTTGCCGGATGTGATGGGGGCGGTGTACAGGCCCTCCTCTGCCGTAAGAGCCATCCAGGAGGCCCCCTTGTCGTTGGAGACCGCCACTTCGGTAATGGCGCTGTTGGACGTGGGGGCGAAGGCCAGTTCGCCCTGGTCACCGGTAAAGTACAGGGTGTCGAACTCAGCATCCCAGGCTTTGGCGTTGCTCTCGCTGAAGGTAGTGCTGCCCTGGCTGGCCT
>JAFZEB010000152.1 GCA_017560855.1 Ruminiclostridium sp. | reverse complement strand
GGGAGAGTCTGGCGGATGCCCGTCCCATGGAGGATACCATCCGTCCTGCTGATTTTGGAAAAAGGAGGGAAGACCGATGAAACGACTGAATCGACGCACCGCCATCACCCTGGTGCTGGTGGCCGGATTCCTGGCGGGTGTTCTCTTCTTCTGTGTCCAGCTCTTCCGCAGCGGCAACGACTGGGTGGGCTTCTTCGGCACCACCTACTATGAGTCCGGTGCCATCTATGACAGCAAGGGCGTGAAACTATACGATGGCCAGACCGGAGAGTACGCCGAGGACTGGTCCACCCGTGTCTCCACCCTCCATCTGGTGGGTGACCGGAACTTCGGCACCTCCCTGCGGTCCGTCCTGGCCAGCCGCCTGACGGGTTATAATCCTGTCACCGGCACCACCCTGGGCAGCCATGACGTGACCCTGACGGTGGATGGCTCCCTGAACGCCGCAGCCTATCATGCCCTCAACGGGCGGAAAGGTGTGGTGGCGGTGTATAACTACCTCACCGGTGACATGGAGTGCCTGGTGAGCGCCCCCTCCTACGATCCCCTGAATCCCCCCGGGGATATCAACGAGAACCCTGCCTACGAGGGTGCCTACCTGAACCGCTTCTTTTCTGCTACGTATACCCCCGGTTCCATCTTCAAAATTGTTACCACGGCGGCAGCCATCGAAAAGAAGAAGGATCTGGATGCCTTTACCTTCTCCTGCACGGGAAGCTATCAGATCGGGGAGGACACCATCACCTGTCCCTATGCCCACGGTCAGAACATGAACATCGACCAGTGTCTGGCCTCCTCCTGCAACGGGGCCTATGCCCAGCTGGCTCTGGAACTGGGGGGTGACACCCTGGAGAAGTATATGGAGACTGGCGGGTTGATGGAATCCCTGGAGATCTGCGACATCAGCACGGCCCAGGGCAGCTTTGAGGCCGCTCCTGATGGGTCTGCCTACCTGGGCTGGTCCGGCGTGGGCCAGTATAAGGACCTGGTGAACCCCTGCACCATGCTCTCCTTCCTGGGTGGCATTGCCAACCGGGGGATCGCTGTGGTGCCCCAGCTGGTGGAGAAGGAGACTCTGTCCGGGTCTGCCGTCCCTGCGGCCTTCCCCGACGGCACCGACAGTTTTAAGATCTACGACGAAGCCACCTGTGATCGGCTGAAGCAGATGCTTCGGAACAACGTGGTCAGCCAGTACGGCCAGTCCCAGTTCGGGGAACTGCCCGTCTGCGCCAAGTCCGGCACCGCCGAGGTGGGCGGAGACAAGCAGCCCCACGCCTGGTTTGTGGGCTTCGTGGACGATGTGAACACCCCCCTGGCCTTCCTGGTCCTGGTGGAGAACGGCGGCTCCGGCGCCAGTGTGGCCGGCAGTGTCGCCGCTCAGGTCCTGGCCAAAGCAACGGCAAACTGACGAAAAAGCTGACCTGTATAAGGTCAGCTTTTTTTGAAAAAACAGATGCATTTTTCTGGAAGATGTGGTATAATACAGGAAATCCAGAAAATTCCAGTTATGGATGGTGGGGTGATCCTGCATGAATAATCCAAATCGGATCCGGTGTCGTCTGCGGTTTCTTATGGCCGTGATCGGCAGTATCATTATTCTGCTTACGGTGCTTACCAACGGATCTTTCTATAAAGTGGGGACGGCTGCTCTGGTGTGTGCCCTTGTGCTTTACGGGGTGCTTCATGTCGTCTATTGTCGGTGTCCCCACTGTGGCCGCCGACTGCCCATCTCCGGGGATGAATCCCATTCCTGTGAATACTGCGGCAGTCCTCTTCCGTCTTCTCATGAACGAGGGACCTACAGCGGCCTGTACCATCATGAATAAAAAAGAGCTGACCAGCAGGTCAGCTCTTTTTTTGTTGGTGGGAAGCTCACGGACGGATGCCGGTCCGTATCTCGAAGTTTGCGCGGCCTCCGTCTGGGTACTGGAGTTCTGGGGAGAATAAGACCAGTTCCTGGAGGTCGATGACGAAGTCCAGGTCATTCATGGTCATGCCGTCCCAGGCCAGGACAAAGTGATAGAATTCATCCACCTCATCAGTGGTCCGGAGCCAGTTTTTGTAGATGCTCAGCAGGCGGTTGTCACTGTATCCGGTGACCTTTGCTGCGGTGAGCAGTTTGCCGGTGTTCAGATCAAAGGTCATGCCGTAGTAAACGTTGTGGTCATAGAGGTAGTGGGCATGGAAGCGGATGCTCAGAATACCGTCCTGGTTGTGGGTCACCGTGGCACTGACCTTGGCAGGAAGGAACCCCATGCCCATGTCAAGGGGATCGTCGTAGTCTTCGGCGATCTCCATCCATGTGCCCATGAGCTGGTGCTGGCCCACACCCCGGCAGAAGTCTGCATAGTCCTGCTGAATGGCCCGGTTGATAGCCTGGGCTGCAGGGCTGGTTCCGCCCACGGTCAGGTAGTCGTAGGTGAGGGGGATGGTGTAGTTCTGGCCGGGGACCCGATAGTAGTAGGTCTTCTGGGTCAGGGATATATCGGCGGAGTCCACCTTTGCATCCAGACGGCTGCCGTAAAGGTCCAAGTCTGCATCCATGGCGTTACAGAGCATCTGGGCGGCGTTGTCACGGGTGAGGGGGGCGTTTCGATCCATGCCGCCCAGCAGGTCGAAGAGCCCTTCCGTCTCGGCGTAGAACTCCACGTTGTCTGCCCAGTGGGGACCGGTGAAGCCGAAAGAGGCGGTATCATAGCCCATGGCCACCAGCATCATCTTGGCGGCCTGCATGGCGGTGACATTGCCCTCAGGACGGAAGAGGTTGGCCCCGATGCCGTCCACCAGCCCAATGCTGTGACAGTAGGCCACGTGGTCCCGATACCACTCGCTGTTTTTCACATCGTAGAAGGGGTTAGACAGGCCGGAGCCGGAGGGAGAACTGCCGCCGTTCACCGTCACGGCCATGATCTTACAGAACTGGGCCCGGGTGATCAGGTTGTTGGGGCGAAAATCCCCTTCGGGGAATCCGTTCAGGATGCCCAGCTCCACGCACTCGGAGACCGCCATTTTGTGCGTGATGGAGGCCTGATCCCGGAAGGGGAGGGTGTAAGCTGCAGCGGAGATGTTCAGGCCCAAGGCCAACGCCAGAGCCAGAACAAGGGGGCGGATACATTTTTTCATGAAAACTCCTCCTTTTTTGAATGTTCGCTTTACTTGATTCCCCAGGCGGGACGCAGACCTTCCAGGGCCTTCACCTGTGCCTCGGGGATCACCCGGTCACAGCCCAGGGTCTTCAAGTGGAGGGTCACCTGGGCCAGCTGTTCCAGGCATTCCATCCGGTAGTGGGCCTGCTCCATGGTCTCTCCCCAGGCCACCGCCCCGTGGTACTCCAGCAGGAGAGCTCGGTAGTCCCGGCAGAAGGGGGCCACGCTGTCGGCCACGGCCTGGGAGCCGGGGAGGGCGAAGGGGGCCACCGGGACGGTCCCAAGAAAGACCACCGCCTCCTGGATGATGGGCCGGTCCAGAGGAAGCCCCGCGCAGGCGAAGGCTGTGGCGGCAGGGGGGTGGGCGTGGATGACAGCCCGGACATCCGGGTTCTCTTGGTAGATGCGCAGGTGCATCTTGGTTTCAGAGGAGGGCTTGCGGGACCCTTCCAGCAG
>JAFZEB010000151.1 GCA_017560855.1 Ruminiclostridium sp. | reverse complement strand
CTACCAACTGGAATACAACGACCAGGGCATCCCCTGCGGGTTGACCCTCATCGAAGAGAGAATTTAAGCAATAAAAAAGACCGCCATCGGCGGTCTTTGTTTGCGTTTTTCGTTGTCGCCCCCTCATCAGCCACCTGCGGTGACAGCTTCCCCCCAGGGGGAAGCCTTTGGCCATAGCCTTCTCCCGGGGGAGAAGGTGGCACGGCGAAGCCGTGACGGATGAGGGGCACTGAGAACGTTTCCACAACAAAACGACTTTGATCTTACTTCTCCTCCGGGAACAGGCCTTCCTCCCGGAGTTTGGCCGAGATGTAGGCGTAGCTCTCGTCGTTGTGGGGCAGCAGGCAGTAGGAGCAGTCCTTCCGGCCGTTGCGCATCACATAGGCACCGCCGCACTTGGGGGCGCGGTACAGAGGGCAGTAGCAGAAGAGGCAGTTGAAGTCCTCCTCCCGCACGTCGTTGTGGCAGGGGAAATACTCGCATTCCCGGTTCTGGAACCAGGTGTAATGTCTTCCTTTCAGGTCCATAAGGGGTTCCTCCTTCTATGGTTATGCAATGTCATATTCTTTCTTCCAGGTGCCCAGAGCCTCCCGGCCTTCCTGGGTCACGGGCATCAGCCACCGCCAGGAGCGGAAATAGCGGATGCAAAGCCAGGTTTTGATATAATCCTCGGAAATGAGCATCAGGGCGTAAACCACCGGGAAGGGCAGCTTGAACACATAAGCCGCCAGGAAGGTGACGGGTACCGACAGGAACCACAGGCAGCCCATGTCGTATTTCACGCCGGTGACCGTATCGCCCCCCGCCCGGTAGATGCCCACGATGGTGATGTAGGGAATGTTGCGGATGGCCATGTGGGCCGAGTAGATGATGAGGATGTAGACGGCGCTGGTGTAGGTGACCTCCGACAGGGCCCCTCCCGTATTGAACAGGTGGATGAGAGGGTCCCGCAGGGCGATGAGGATCAGACCCAGGATCCCGGCGGCGGCAGGTTCTGCCACGCAGAACCGCCGGGACTGCTCCACCCCCTGGTGGATATCGCCGGCACCCACGGAGTTGCCCACCATGATGGCGCAGGCCGAACACAGGCCGATGAGCAGGGAGAAGGCAATATTCTCAAAGGTGCGGACGATGGTCACCGCCGCATAGTACTCATAGCCCAGGTTGGAGTAGATGAGGTTCAGGGCCACAGTGCCCATGCCCCAGGCCACCTCGTTGACCACCACGGGGTTGGCCTTTTGGAAGTACTCCTGCAGCATAGGTCGGTCAAAGGCAAAGAACTCCTTGATGGGACCGATGAGGATATTTTTCTGATAAATGGACACAACCACCACGAAAATCAGACCCACCCAGGCAGAGATGGCCGTGGCCCAGGCAGCGCCCACGATGCCCATAGGCTCGAAGCCCCACTTGCCAAAGATCATGGCGTAGTCCAGGCCGATGTTCAGCACGGTGGTGAGGCAGGCCGTGACCATGGGGAGCTGGACTCGTCCCGTAGACCGGAGAAGGGCACCAATCATGCTGACCGCCATTTGGGCCAGGTAGGACCAACCGGCGATGCGCAGGTAGGCAGCACCCTGGGCCACCACTTCGGGAGTGCGGTTAAAGAGAGACATGGCCCACTCCGGGGCACCCACACAGATGGCGGTAAAGACCAGGGAAAGGACAGTCACCAGACTCATGGCGATGCCGAAGATCCGGTGGATGCCCTTCACGTCCTTCACGCCCCAGTACTGAGCGTAGAACAGGGTGGCGCCGGAACAGAAGCCGAACTGGCAGATGTTCAGCAGCCAGGCCCACTGGGTGGCCATGCCGATGGCCGACAGGGGCACATCCCCCAGCTGGCCCACCATGAGGGTGTCCACCAGGGCAAAGGAGCTGATGAGCAGATTTTGAATGGCCACAGGCAGGGCCAGCCGCATGGCCATGGACCAGAAGACCGGGTCCCGCCAGCGGGGTTTGGGCAGAGCCACGGGGGACCCTCCTCTCTGATTGGATTTCGTAATTTTATATTATACTACGTCTGCTCTCTGTGGGCAAGAAAAACGAATTTAATACTTTTTTCAGAAAGTCTTAATGGATGCTTTCGATTCTGCTGGTATCATAAGGGAAACAATGACCGGAAAGGACGAAAGAAACATGAAGCGAATCCCCTGGCTCTTCGGGATCTACTGCCTCCTGCTGGTGTGGATCATCCTCTTTAAGCTCTCCGTCTCCCTGGAAGACCTCCAGGCTCTGGCTGGGAACCGAAGTATCAATCTGATTCCTTTTCACTATGAGGACGATATGCGCTTTGCCCGCTTTCACTGGACGGAGGTTTTGGAAAACATTCTAATATTTATTCCCTTCGGCGTGTATCTGAAGCTTCTGAACCTCCCCGGCAAGCAAGCTGTCCTAATTGGCTTTCTCACCAGTCTGGCCTTGGAAGCCGGGCAGTATCTTGGCGCCCTGGGATCCTTCGACATCACCGATCTTCTGACCAATACCCTGGGCACCGCCCTGGGTGTTCTGGCGTATTTCCTGTCGATGAAACTCCTCCGCAGTCAGGCCCGGGCCAACAAGGTTTTGGGAACCTTGGCCCTGCTTGGAACAGCAGCCCTTTTGGCCCTCTTCGCCCTTCTGACCGCGGCAAACTGACTGAGATTTTCCCTTCCTATTTTCGCACAAAAAAAGTGAAAATAAATTCTTGACAAACCTTATACAGTATGGTAAACTCTCAACCAGTTAGCCAAAGCTAACACACATAAATACCCTGTCTTTGAAAAGAATATCACCATCCGGCGTCCTTGGGGACGCTTCCCTTTAACACAGCAGTTAGCCGCGTCTAACCGAGAAAGGAGATTTTTCATGAGTGTTGTCATCCTGGGCGGAAACGAATGTATGGTCCGCCAGTATAAAGATCTGTGCAAGGAATTCCAGTGCTCTGCCAAGGTCATTTCCAAGATGACCGGCACCCTGAAAAATCGCCTGGGCAGCCCCGACCTGCTGGTGATGTTCACCGATACCATTTCCCACAAGATGGTCAAATCTGCCATGAGCGAGATCAAGGGGCAGAACCCGGCCATCGCCCGGTCCAAGTCCAGTTCTATGGCCGCCCTGCGGAACATTCTGGAAAACCACGCCGTTTGAGGTATTGCCTATGTCTGCAGAATATATCATCCGCCACGGCGCTCCCACTCTGGCAGGACTGAAAACCGGGAACCTCTTCCCCTGCTCCTTCGACGATCGAAAGGAGTTCCAGGAGGACCTGCGCCAAATCAACCGGGTGCTGGTCCCACGGGGACTGCGTCTCATTCCCCTCCGCATGGAGGAACGCAAAGCCCTCCTCTATCTCTTCCGTCCGGCCAGTCTGGACCGGGATCTCTCTGACGAGACCGCCCAAGCCCTACTGAAACAGGCCGGGTACGAAGACCTTAGCCAGCGCCCCTGTCTGCGGGAGCTGACCAAACGGCTCCGGGCCAGGGAAGAGTTCCCCCACGAGATCGGCCTCTTCCTGAGCTATCCTCCGGAAGATGTCCTGGGCTTCATCTGCCACCAGGGCAAGTGCAGCAAGTGCACCGGCTGCTGGAAGGTCTATGGGGATGAAGCAGCCGCAAAAGAGCGGTTCGCCGCCTACAAAACCTGCACCAACGATCTGTGCCAGCGCCACGCCAACGGCGACAGCCTGGAACATCTGACGGTGCCCACCTTATCCTGATTCCTATCCAAATGCCCAGCGCATTTGGCTCCTCTCTTTTTTCGCCTGCCGTGGGTCACTCCATCCACGGCGGGCACCCTCTCTTAAATTGATTCTTGGCTTGGAAGGCGCCCTCTTCGGAGGGCGTTTTCCTTTTGTCTCGCAGAGTTCGCTGTCCGCAGACAGTGAAAACAGTTAAATCATCTTTTCCGGCGGCGTGTACGTCGGAAAAGATACTTCTCAGGCCGCCAGTGTGGGGCCTCTGGCCCTGCGCGCAGCGGCCTGAAAAAAGCACAAAAGAATGGCCGAGGAGGTAAACTCCTCGGCCATTCTTTTGGTATTAAAGATCCTGGTACTTCTTGTTGCCCTTCAGGGCCTTCATACGGATCTCGTGGTTCAGGATGCGCTTGCGCAGGCGCAGGTTCTGGGGGGTGACCTCCAGCAGCTCGTCGTCGGCCAGGAACTCCAGGCACTGCTCCAGGCTCATCTGGCGGGGGGGAATCAGGCGGAGAGCCTCGTCAGAGCCGGAAGCACGCATGTTGGTCAGCTGCTTCTTGCGGCAGACGTTGACGGTGATGTCCTCGGCCTTGGGGCACTCGCCCACCACCATGCCGCCGTAGACGGGGGTGCCGGGGGTGATGAACATGGCGCCACGGTCCTGGGCACCGAAGATGCCGTAAGCCACGGCGTCGCCGGTCTCGAAGGCGATGAGGGAGCCGGTGTTCCGGCGGGAGACTTCACCCTTGTAGGGAGCATAGGTCTCAAAGACGGAGGCCATGATGCCCTCGCCCTTGGTGTCGGTCAGGAACTCGTTGCGGTAGCCAAACAGACCACGGGAGGGAACCAGGAACTCCAGCTTCATGCGGTTGCCCACGGGGGTCATGGACAGGAACTCGCCCTTGCGGGAGCCCAGCTTCTCCATGACGGAGCCCACATTGTCGGAGGGCACGTCGGCCACCACACGCTCGATGGGCTCACAGCGGACCCCGTCGATCTCCTGGTACAGGACACGAGGGGGAGAGACCTGGAACTCATAACCCTCACGGCGCATGGTCTCAATGAGGATGGACAGGGACATCTCACCACGGCCCGCCACGTTGAAGGAGTCCATGGAACCCTCCACCTCGGAGACACGGAGGGAAACGTCCTTCATGGTCTCACGGAAGAGACGCTCACGGATCTGGCGGGAGGTGACGAACTTGCCCTCCTTGCCGGCGAAGGGGGAGTCGTTGATGGCGAAGGTCATCTCCAGGGTGGGGGCGGAGATCTTGACAAACTCCATGGGCTCCACCGCAGAGGTGGCGCAGATGGTGTCGCCGATGGTGATCTCGCCAATGCCGCTCATGGCCACGATCTCACCTGCCTCAGCCTCGGTGACGGGGGTGCGGGCCAGACCGTCGAAGGTGTACAGGCTGACCGCCTTGGCCTTCTTGCTCTGGTCGGGGGTGTGGTAGTTGCAGACCACGATCTCCTGGTTCTGCTTGATGGTGCCCCGCTCGATGCGGCCGATGGCGATACGGCCCACGAACTCGTTGTAGTCGATGGAGGAGACTAGCATCTGGAAGGGGGCCTCGGGGTCGCTCTCGGGGGCGGGGATATAGTCAATGATGGTGTCGAAGAGGGGGATCAGGTCGGTGCCCAGAACCTCGGGAGAGTAGGAGGCGATGCCCTGACGGCCGGAGCAGAACAGGGTGGGGGACTCGAACTGCTCGTCGGTGGCGTTCAGGTCCAGCAGCAGCTCCAGGACCTCGTCCATGACCTCATAGATGCGCTGGTCGGGGCGGTCGACCTTGTTCACCACCACGATGACACGGTGACCCAGCTCCAAAGCCTTACTCAGCACAAAGCGGGTCTGGGGCATGGGGCCCTCGGCGGCGTCCACCAGCAGGATAACGCCGTTGACCATCTTCAGGATACGCTCCACTTCGCCGCCGAAGTCGGCGTGGCCCGGAGTGTCCACGATGTTGATCTTGTAGTCCTTATAGTGGACGGCAGTGTTCTTGGCCAGGATGGTGATGCCGCGCTCACGCTCCAGATCGTTGGAGTCCATG
>JAFZEB010000150.1 GCA_017560855.1 Ruminiclostridium sp. | reverse complement strand
TGTTCCCCCGCTCCAGATACTTGGCATAGCTCTCGGCACCCAGCATCTCAAAGAGGGCATCGTAGAGAGGACGCAGGTAGGGGTCCACCTTGCTCTGGAGATCGCCGGGCAGGAAGCCCAGGTGCTCGCCGGCCTCCACCGCCGGGCGGGTGAGGATGATGCGGTTGACCTCCTTGGCCCGGAAGGCCGCCACAGCGGCAGCCACCGCCAGATAGGTCTTGCCGGTACCGGCAGGGCCCACACCCAGGGTGATGGTGTTCTCCTTGATGGCCTGGGTGTACTTCTTCTGGCCCACGGTCTTGGCCTTGATGGGCTTTCCCTTGGCGGTGACACAGATGACATCGGCAGCCAGCGTCTGGATCTTGTCTTCGTTGCCCGACTTTACCAGCTGGACGAGGTAGCGGACGGTCTGCTCGGTGATGGCCTCTCCCCGGCCGGACAGGCCGATGAGGTTCTCGATGACCTTTTTGCCGTGCATGACGGCCTCAGGATCTCCGCTGATTTTCAGCTGGTCATCCCGACCCACCACACGGATCCCCAACTCCTTTTCCAGAAGCCGGATATTCTCATCAAAGGAACCAAAAATATCAATGGCTTCCTCCATCCGTTCAATGCTGACTGTCTGTTCGATCATGGGCTTTGCTCCTTCGTGTTCTTCTCTTCTTCCTGGATCGCCTGGGCCAAGGGACTCTTGGGCGGCTGCACCCTTTGGTCGGTATCCATGGGGACGGTGCGGCCGATCTCCTCGCTGCACTGGGCCAGGAGGGTCACCGTGAGGACATCCCCCTCCCGCTCTGTTTGATAATCGGCGGAAAGGATCTCCCCCTCCTTCATGACCCCCTCCAGGCTCTCCATAAGCCGGGCCTTCAGCATGGTCTCGGCTTTGGCCGGGTCCACCGGGGCGGTGGTGAGGGTATAGGCCCGGTAGGTGGTCTTCTCCCACTGGATGGGCAGCATCCTGTCCTTCAGGGGCGTCCAGGTCTTTAATCGGGTTATTATATCACATCTATCATAAGGAATTCCACTGTTTTGATAAAAATTCATCCGTCTTCCCCACACTGAGAGGGCGTACCGCTGGGACACCTCCCCGGTGTAGGCCTTTACCGGGGCCTGCAGGTCCAGGCTGGCCGTAAGGGTCCGCCTGGTGTGGGCCAAAACCCGCCCCTCGGCGTGGACCAGCCGGGTCCCGGCCTCCCCCTCCCACACCATGGGGTGGAGGTCCATGACCATCTCCCCGGAGATGAGGACATCCCCTTCCAGGACGGCCTCCCCCTCCTGAAACATGGCATCCCCATTCCAGGGTTCTATGTGGGTGATGACGCCGTCGGTGGCGGCCACCACATCCGCCGGGGTCACCTCGTCCCGGAGGGTCGGTCCGGGCTCCCGTTCCCGAACGATGACCTCCGCCCGGGTGCCGAACACATTCAGGGAGCAGAAGGTCAGCTCGTTCATAGCCAGCATCATCCGGTTCTCCACCTCCCGGATGTTCACCCCCGGACCCCAGGTCCCCTGGGAAACCCCGCACAGCCGCAGCTGGCTGATGATCTCCCGGTCGGTGACGGTCTCGTTGCCGGTGACCTCCACCGTCAGGATGAACCGGGCCCCCACCAGGCAGAAGGCCAGGGTGAGGACCAGTCCTGCCAGAAGGGCATACCGCCGCCGGAACCGGAGCAGGAAACAGGGCAGGCCCCGGAAGATCCCCCCCTCCACCCGGCACTGGGCACGAGATGCCAGGGCGTGCAGTTCCTTCCCCCGTCGGGCCGGGACCCGGACCTCCAAAGTGAAGGGGTCCACCCAGACCATGCGATCCAGCCGAAACCCGGACCGGGCGCAGATGTTCAGAAAGTTTTCCGGTTCTGCCCCGGTAATATTTGCCGTCAGCGTACCCGTCAGCCAAGCGAGAAACTCCTTCATGGCACCCTCCCTACATGATCTCCAGGCCGGTGACCCAGCCCACGATCCGCAGCTGGCCCAGACTCATGGCCTTGATCTCCAGGTCCCGGCCGGTGATGCGGACCATCCACTTGCCTCCGTCCACGGTGAGTTCCTCCCGGCTGTAGGACAGGATGTCCCGGTAGTGTTCCAGAAAGACCTCCCGGTCCCCGGTGAGCTCCAAGCGGGGCAGACCGGCGCTCTCCCCGGGCAGGTCAAAGGCCCGGGCGGCCTTCTCCCGCACCCCTTCCTTCCGATTCTTCTCCATACGAACCCCTCCTGTATCTGGAAGAGTGTATGAAAAAATGAGGACGGGATTGCATGTCCTACGGAAAACCGTAATCGGAACGTTTACAACCCCTCCGTCTCGCCTGACGGCGATCCACCTCCCCTTGCACAGGGGAGGCAGAGGCGAGTATAAACCTCAGGCTCCCTTGTGTAAAGGGAGCTGGCATGGCGCAGCCATGACTGAGGGATTGTAGCCTACCGATACAGAACCACGTTGGTGAGGAAAAAGCCCTCGGCATGGCCGAGGGCTTTTGATCACATCTGTTCCATATATTCTGTCAGTTCCTCTCCACAGTCGGAAAAGCTGGCATTTTCTTTTGAGTCCCAACAAAAAACAGACAAACGTAGGTACTACATTTGTCTGTTTAATCGTCATTTATCCCGTCAGGTATATGCCGAAGTACATCTTCCACATTACAGGACAGGATATTGCAAAGGTCATTCAAGGTGGCTGTAGATATGTTACGATTATGCTTAAGGGAATCTAACGTTCCTTTGCTAAATGCATAATCTTTTATCAACCGATACGTACTAATCCCCTTCTTTTTCATTGTGTCCCACAAAGGATCATAAGAAATCATAGAAACCACCCCATTGTGATTTCTATTATATTGGGTATAAAACCCCTTGAATATTCCCGATATATCGGGTATAATATTTATACAGTTAAATCAACAACTTCAATAGGAGGAGAATATATGGCTACGAAAAACATTAGAGTAAATTGTCCTGAGTGCGGTGCTTTCCTAATGAATGTAAACATCGGGATTTCCAGTTATTTAACCACAGTAAAGGTCTGCTCGAAATGCAATGCAGGCATTCGCATCGAATACGGAAACGGCCGAATCGAGGTCAGCAAAGGCTGAGTAGAAGGGCATAATAACAAGTCATGAAAAACATAAAGAAAATATTATGGATACTTTGCATTCTCGGCTTTGCATTAGCGCCGTTCACAGGATGTCAAAGTGTCGTTCTAGTTCTCCCTTTATCATTTGTTATGTTTGTGGAAGAAAAAATGAAAAAAGATCAGAAAAAGAAAAAGTAGTTTTCAACGGCATCCCATTCTCCTGGGATGCCGTTTTCCCATACCTCAACAGTTTTTGACAAATAACCCGCACAAAAAAGCCCTCGGCGATGCCGAGGGCTTTTGATCACATCTGTTCCATATATTCTGTCAGTTCCTCTCCGTCATCGGAGATACTCACGCTCACCACGCCGTCTTCCTCCGTCAGGCTGAAGCACAGGGCGATGTCCTCTTCCAGAGCCACATACAGGGAGAGAGGCTTGCCCTCCATGGTGAGGTCGCTTTCCCACAGGGTCCCCTCAGGCCAGGAGGCCTCCAGGTCAGCCAGGGTACTGCCGTAGGTGATGTCCCCGGCGGCCTGCCAGCGGAAGGGCTGAGTCACCCGGGCGCCGTAAAGGCTGTGGGGACAGATGTCCGTCACCTTCTCCCCCCGGTAGGTAAGGACCAGACGGCCATCCCCCTGTCCATAGACATAGGTGGCCGTACCCGTATCTGTGACCACGAAGGTCACCTCACCCCCGTCGGTCTGGCCGAAACCGGTCATCCCCTCGGTGGGGGTAAACGCCATCTGCCCAGGCAGGTAGGTGATGGGTTTTTGGTAGGTCCCCTCCCCCAGAAGTTCTTCCGCCTGGGTCCGGGTCATGCCCAGGGTGATGACCGTCCCCGCCTCCGGATCGTAGAGGGCATCAAAGGGGACCTCTCCTCCTGCTTCCGGGCCAGTCTGACCACAGGCAGAAAGGCACACGGTCAGCAGGCCTGCCGTAAGCAGATACATCATTTTTCTCACGAGGATCCCCCTTTCTTTTTAAGCATCAGGGAAGAGCTCCTTCCCGATCTGTTCCAATATGTAGTCGGCCAATGCCTCCGGTTCCCGGACCTGTGCAGCCAGGCCTTCCCGGTCCTGGTCCACCGTCCAACCGACGGCAGTCCCGGGCGCCTGAGGATTCCCCAAAAAGACCACCCGGTAGGTGTCCTCGGTGCGAAAGCACACCTGGATCTCCGGGGCCCCCTCCAGGATCTTCCCGGCTCTGCGGAGGGTATGCTGCTCCCGACATACGGCCATGTGGTCAGTGATGGCCCGGGCGGTCTGCCGCTGGACCATGTCCTGGGGATACCAGGACCGGTACCCCCCTTCCTCATGCACATGGACGGAGAGGATCTCGGTCTGCAGGCTGTCCTTTACCACCGGCACAGGCAGGGCCAGCCAGGCGGCAAAGAGGATGACCAAAGAGGCCGCCCCCATGAGGAGCAAGCCCAAAATGGTTTCTTTTCTCTCATCCATCAGGGTTCGCCGCCGTCCTTTCCCTGCCCCACGATGGCATGAAAGCGGGCCATCCGGGCCTGCTTCCGCCTCTCCCGGATCCACCAACAGAGGAGGAGGGCCACCCCGGTCTCACCGAGGGCAGGGAGCACCCACCGCAGGGCCCGTCCCTGGTCGGACAGCCAGTAGGACAAAAGTTCCAGAAGGCTCAGACTGCCCCAGAAGCGGAGCTGCCAGCCAAACATGTCCACCTGGGCATAGAGCAGCACGTAGATCACCAGTCCCGCCGCCTCCACAAAGAGGATCCCCCGGCAGGCCTCGGCCAGAGGTTTTTTCCAGGTCAACAGCAGGGCGAACAGGGGGACCAGGAAGAGCCCGGTCACCACGATTTGGAGTTCATGCACGGAAAAGCCCCCTTTCCCAACTTTTGTCATTCCTTTTCTAAGTAGTCCATCACCATTATATATTCTTATTTTAACCCACAAGGTCTATGTGCACAATAAAAATAGTATGAAGAAATTCTTAAGATTTTATTACGAGGGAACAAAAAAAGCCCTCTGTATCAATAACGTTTCAGAGGGCCATTTTGTGACATATTTTTTGAATTTTTTCAGTTTTTCTTGTTGGCAGCCCCCCCGATGGTCAAGCCCAGGTTGTCCAGCAGCTCCTCCACCTGTTCCGGTTCCAGGTACCCGCCATAGAGACTCACCCGGGCGTAGGTAGTCTGGCTCTCGGCCCAGCATCACCAGGGCAAGGCGTTTGGTCACATTTTTCCCAGGCGGATATGGAATCCGCCCCTACAGGCAGAGCACCAAAACCTCGTAGAGTTTCGCCGTTGCAACGGCGAAATAAAGTCAAATCCGTTTTCTGGTGAGACATGTGCGTGCCGGAAAACACTGCTCGGCCTGCAAACGTGCGGGCCTTTGGCCCGTGCGATGCAGCAGGCCGCAATTCTCTCATGTCTGTAAAAAAAAGGTGCGGACAAAAGTCCGCACCTGGCAGGTAATCTTATTATCCCATTTTGAAAATGTTGGCCGAACGCTCCGCAATGGGCTGATAGTGTACCTTCTTCACCACGGCCCGGTAAGCAGGACGCATGATGCGCTTGCCGGTGAGGACCTCCTCCAT
>JAFZEB010000149.1 GCA_017560855.1 Ruminiclostridium sp. | reverse complement strand
GTCTTTACCGGCAAGAGTGACAAGATGGTTCTGATCATCGGCCCCTGCTCGGCAGACCGTGAGGACGCCGTGCTGGACTACTGCAGCCGTCTGGCCCGGGTCCAGGAGAAGGTGGCAGATAAGCTCATTCTCATCCCCCGGGTGTACACCAACAAGCCCCGTACCACCGGCGAGGGGTACAAGGGACTTCTCCATCAGCCTGACCCGGAGAAGGAGTCCGATATGCGTCTGGGCGTCATTGCCATGCGCCGTCTTCACACCAACGTGCTGGCCGAGACCGGCCTGTCCACCGCCGACGAGATGCTCTACCCGGACAACTACCGGTACCTCTCCGACCTGCTGTCCTACGTAGCCGTAGGCGCCCGAAGCGTAGAGAACCAGGAGCACCGTCTCACCGCCAGCGGCATCGCCGTCCCTGTGGGCATGAAGAACCCCACCAGCGGTGATATCTCCGTCATGCTGAACTCCATTCTGGCCGCCCAGCGGCAGCACACCTTCATCTACCGTGGCTGGGAGGTGGAGACCACCGGCAACAACCTGGCTCACGCCATCCTCCGCGGCTATGTGAACCGCCACGGGGAGGCCATTCCCAACTACCACTTCGAGGAGATGGAGCGGCTGTACGAAGCCTACGCTGCCAAGAATCTGGAGAACATGGCCCTCATTGTGGATGCCAACCACTCCAACTCCAACAAGCAGTACTGGGAACAGCCCCGCATCTGCAAGGAGGTTTTGCACTCCTGCCGCCACTCCGACCACATCCGGTCTATGGTGAAGGGCTTCATGGTGGAGTCCTATCTGGAAGAGGGCAGCCAGAAGATCGGCGAGGGTGTCTATGGCAAGTCCATCACCGACCCCTGCATCGGCTGGCCCGCCACCGAGCGGCTGATCCAGGAGATCGCCGAGCTTGTTTAATATTTTATCAGGAAATGAGAAGGACGCGAGCAACGCTCGCGTCCTTTTTTGGCAGACATTATGGAAGGGTCATCATGGATTCCACATCTGCGGGAGTCCATTCCGGTCCGGTGGATTCCTGCCCGCCGAATTCGGACGTATCTCGATATAAGGTCAGCTGCCCATCTTCGTCACGGGTGACTTTCATGGGGATGGTCATCTGCAGAGGTTCCTGCTGATCTTCGGCATCCTGTGCAGCGTAGGTTACGGTATACAGGAAGGTGCCCTCGTTCTCGCTGGAATACTCCCAGTCGCCCAGAGACTGTTCCAGAATCTTAAAATCAGAGGAGTGGGTCCGACTGAATTCGCCATTCAGGTAGTTTCCTGTTTTGAATGCCAATGTGTTGAAATGACCGGTCTGCTGCAGGGGAGGATCGGAAACAGTGGGTGTATCTGGTGTTCCGCCGCTGTTGCTATTGCTGTTACTGCTATTGGTGTCAACAGGAACACTGTCGGCAATGGGATCACTGCTTTCGATGTCCTCAGGGAACTCTTCGGTGGGCTCATAAGGGGGTTCCCCGAAGAGATACCAGACCTGGTCCGGACTGCCATCGGTGTAGTGGGTCACCAGCTGGAGGTCCCGGACCATGGAGCCGCCGCAGTTCAGGTAGTAGGTCCGGTCGTCCACGGTGATGCACTGGGAAGCCCAACCGGCCACATCGGGGATGGCAGCGAAGGTGTCTTTCTGCCCCCGGAAGAAGTCGGTTCCCGTGGGGGGCTTCCCCTTTTCCACCTGACCGGTGGCCAGGTCTACCAGATAGGTGTCGTATCCTGTTGCCAGGTCGGACATGCCGCCTGTGGAAAGATAGGCCATGGAGCCGTCCTGGGCTACATCCACCTGGAGGAAGATATCGCTCTGAGCGGTGGTGGTTATGTTCAGTTCTCTCAGGTCGAAAATATAACGGAAAGAGAACTGGTCTGTCAGGTCTGCCACGCAGAGGGTGTTGTTATAGTGGAACACCAGGATTTCTTCGTTGGCGTAGTCCAGGGAGGCCATCACGGCACCCCAGGGCTGGTCCAGAAAGACGGCAAACTCCTCATCGGTCATGGTCAAATCCGGGGCGGCCTCCCGGTTCACAGCCGCCAGACAGAGGGTTCCTGCGGTGAGAGCGACCACCAGGACCAGGGTGACCAGCAGGCCTACGGCGGTGTGTTTCTTGTTCGGTGTCCGCTGGATGTTCTCCAGCCGGGCTTTGAGCTTTTCCTTGTCGGTGCTCATTTGGGTGGTGTACAGTTTGTTCAGCATGGTCACGGCCTCCTTTCAGCGTTGGGCCAGGGTGAGAATGGTGTACATATACTGTTTCCGCTCCTGGGGGGTCATGTTCCAGGTCACGTCCCGGTCGCAGGCGTCCTCACAGGCCTGCCCCAGATTGCGGGTGAGAAGCCAGGCCAGGGGGTTGAACCAGTGAAGGGCGTTCACCAGCAGGGCCAGCCACTTCAGGAGCAGGTCTTTCCTCTTGTAGTGGGTCAGCTCGTGGAGGAGGATCATCCGCAGATGCTCCTGGGGCAGGTCCGGGTCGGGCAGGCAGACCACCGGGAAGAAGGGGCCCACCAGCATGGGGGTGGGCAGCTCCGGCACCACCCGCAGGGGGATGGTCCGGCGGATGTTCAGCTCTCTGCACAGGTCCTCCACCAGGGGATGTTCAGGAAAAATATTGGATTTTCTATGGATTTTGAAAAGGAAACGTCCATAGTTTCCCAGGAGAAAGGCCAGGAAGGCCCCAACCCCTGCCAGCCAGAGAAGGCTCAGGTGGGCCGGGGAGAATCTTTGGGGATGGGGGGCTGGGACGGGCTCCTCCTGGGGGGCAGGGGAGACCGTTGGGGTGTTTTCCTCTGTCTGTGCGGGGGCGGGTGGGTCCACCGCCTGGGCTTGGGGCTGGATCACGGGGACCGCCGGGGCAGGCTGGGAGACCGGGACCCACTGATACACCGGCAGGACCATGACCACCAGGGCCAACCCCCAGAGCCAGGTCTGCCACCGGGGCGGGACCCACCGGACCAGAAGGGGTTTCAGACACAGGAGGATAAGACCCAGCCCGCCCCCCAGCCCGCTCAGCAGAAGGACCGTTTGGAAGAGGTCGTGCATGGGATCACTCCAGTTCAAAGAGGGATTTCAGGTCGTCGATGTCCTCTTGGGACAGCTTCTGGTTTTCATACAGGGCGGCCACCAGGTTTTTCACGGAGCCTTTGTAGACCTTGTCCAGAAAGCTTTCGGTTTCCTGGAGATGGTAGTCGGTCTGGCCCAGCAGGGGATAGTAAAGGTTGGTCTTTCCCTTCTTTTCACAGCCGAGTATGCCCTTCTTCAGCAGGCGCTGAAGGAAGGTGGACACGGTAGAGGCCGTCCAGTGGTTGTCATCCAGGGCGTGGACCACATCGGCTACGGTGAGCTTTTCCTGGGAGGCCCAAAGGATTTTCATGATGGTGTATTCGGAATCGGTGATGGTGTGCTTGTTGGGAGACATGTACATTCCTCCTTTTGTAGCTACAACTGTAGCTTGGTTATAGCATAGCGTTTGTAGCTACATTTGTCAAGTCTATATCTATAAAAAATCCTGGGACATGATTCCGTCCC
>JAFZEB010000148.1 GCA_017560855.1 Ruminiclostridium sp. | reverse complement strand
GCTTTGGGGATGCCGATGCCCGTGTCGGACACAGAGACCACAGCCGTGCAGCTGTCTCCGGTCACCCGAACGGTGACGCGGCCCCCTTCCTTGTTGTATTTGATGGCATTCTCACAGAGGTTGTAGATCATCTCATCCAGGATGCGCCACACGCCGGTGATCTGCTGATGGTCGCCCTCCAGACGAAGAGAGACGCAAGCCGTGGCGGCGTTGGGACGCAGACGTTCCAGGACTTCGGCAGACATGGCGTACAGGTCCACCACCTCCTCCTGGATCTCAGCGGAACCCTCGTCCAGGCGGGAGATCTTCAGAATGTCATCCACCAGGGCAATGAGCTGGCGGCACTCCTGATAGATATCCCCGGCAAACTCCCGCATCATGTCGGGGGCCACCATGCCCTCCTTCATGAGCTCGGCAAACCCGGAAATGGCGGTGAGGGGGGTCTTCAGTTCGTGAGACACGTTGGCAGAGAACTCCCGGCGGAGATTATCCCGCTCCTCCCGCTCGGTCACATCCACCATCAGGACCATGGCACCGGTGACATGGCCGCTGGAGGTAACAGGACTTGCCAAAATCTCAAAGATACGGCCCTCGTTCTGGAAGAAGGTCTCTCCGTGGTGTCCGGCCAGAGCCTCTGCCGCAGCCGTCCAGACCTCCTGAGGCGTTCTGTCCTGGCGGAGGGACTCAGGCTGACTGGTCTCCCCCAGCAGAGTCAGGGCGCTCTGATTGGCGGAAAGGATGGTATATCGGTTGTTCAGGATGAGCAGGCCCTCGCTCATATTGGCGGCCAGGGCGGAAAACTCCCGCTGCCGCTGGCGAAGCTCCTCCATCTGGCTGCTGATGGTCCGGTTCTGCTCCCGGATGCGGCCCACCAGAGGAGCCAGCTCCTCATAGGGCTTGTTCAGGTCGGGCTGCTCCAGATTCATGCTGTTGATGGGACGGGTGATCTGTCGGGCCAGACTGGATGCCAGCAAGGCAGACAGGATCAGCGCCAGGGCAACCAGCCACAAGATGGGCTGGGCCACCTCCAGCGCAATGGCTCCCAGGGTGGTCTGGGTGCAGGCAATTCGAAGAACGGAGCCGTCGGAAAGCCGCAGGGCGTAGTAGAGATTCTTCTCCAGAAGGGTCCGGGACTCGTGCTCCCCATATCCCTCGCCGGTCTCCAATGCCTGGGTGATCTCCTCCCGGTCCAGATGGTTCTCCATCTGGGTCTGGTCGGCCACACTGTCATATAGAACTGTGCCGTCGGCTGTTACCCAGGTCAGCCGTTGGGTGCTCTCCAGGTCCTCCAGGTAAGTCATCCCCCAGGACTCCACGCCGTGGGCAGCGTAGGCGATCTCCTCCTTCATCTCCCGGTAGACACTCTTTTCGTGTCGGTCCGTCATAACCACCAGGAAAAGGGAGGCGCTGAGACAGAGGACCACCAGGCCCACAAGCAGGCACCCCCGGAAAATCTTTCCGGTCATCGGGTTTCACCGCCAATCTTATAGCCCACACCGCGAACGGTCTCAATGCAGCTGCCGGCGGAGCCCAGCTTGGTGCGAAGGGTCCGGACATGAACGTCCAGGGTTCGGTTTTCCCGGCTGAACTCCTGACCCCAGACCCCATCCATGATGGCATCCCGGGTCATGGCCATGCCCCGGTTCTCCAGCAGGAGACAGAGCAGTTCGAACTCCTTGTTGGTCAGGGTCACATCCTGACCAGCCACCCGCACGATGTGCTGCTTGGGGCTGACAAAGAGCTCGCCCAGCTGGTAACCGGTCTCCTCCTTCTTGTTCTCGGTACGGCGGAGAACGGCGCGAATTCGGGCCACCAGCTCCATCATGCCAAAGGGCTTGGAGATGAAGTCGTCTGCTCCGCTGTCCAGACCCACCACCCGGTCATACTCGGTGTTTTTTGCGGTCAGCATGATGACCGGCAGCTTCTTGGTGGCGGCAGAAGTCCGCAGCTTCTGCAGGACCTCCAGACCGTCCTCTTCGGGCAGCATGATATCCAGCAGGAGCAGAGCGGGCTGCTGTCCCTCCATCGCCTTCCAAAATTCACTGGGGCGGGAGAAGCCATATGCCTCATAGCCCTGGCTCACCAGGGCATAGGTTACCAGTTTGCGAATGCTGTCGTCGTCCTCCAGCAGATAGATTCGATCCATTTTCTCACCTTCAATCGTAAGAGTATCCTATAGTGTACCGAAGGGATGTAAAATCAAAAACCATCCCCAGGTTAAGTTTCTGTTAAATTCTGTCGCAGGCAGATCCCATCATCACTTTTTCTGCTGAAGACTGCCCACGGTGATCTCCGCCCAGGAGTAGTTACTCATATACTCCCCCCGAAAGGCAGACCGGGCGGCCTTCTCTCCGGCCAGGTAGCGGTAGTAGTCACAGTCCACCCGGGACGGGTCCACAGCAATGTAGTCCCGGCCCTTGACCACCACTTCCTCTGCCCCCAGAGTCCGAAAGGTGGCCCGCAGGTCCGTGATGAGGCTGCGAAGCTGGCTGCGGAGGCCAGCTGTATCAGGGCGGCCCTCCCACAGAACGGAGACAAGCTCGCCCATGGTGCTTCTGGCACCCCGGCGGTCAATGAGATAGGCAAAGAGCTCCCGGGTCTTGCTCCGTTCAAAGCGGACAGGCTGCTCCTTCCAGAACACCTCGAAGTTGCCGAAGGTCTGGACCCGGAGACGGACAGGGCGGTCCTCCTCCAACCAACGCTCCATGGCTTCCCGGTTGGGGAAGGCATGGATCACGGCTTGGGGCTGGTTCTCCCGGATGTGTCGGGTCAGTTCTTCCAGGGCTTCCTGATTTTCCTCCACAAGGATGATCTCCACGATCCCTCCCCCTTTCGCAAAATTTCTTACTTGTATCATAGCACCCCAAGGCAGGACATGGCAAGGGGCAGACATAAAGAAAAGGACCGAGAGCTTGGCTCTCGGTCCTTATAACCTCGTAGAGTTTCACCACCACAGTGGTGAAATCAAGTCGAATCTGTTTTCCGGCGCGACATGCGCGTGCCGGAAAACTCTTCTCAGCCTGCCAGTGTGCCCAAAGGGCGCGCGCAGCAGGCTGCAATCCGCTATTTTGGAAAGCTCGGTGAAACTGAGCTTTTCAAAATCGTTAGCTTATCCACGCAGAGTTGGTGTCGCTGACCATATTGTCTGCACCGTAGAGGTACAGAATGCGGTCCACGTGGTGCTCCTGCATGAACTGGGACAGGGATTCCCGGTAATACCGCATGTCGATGAGGTAGACCGTCTGGTACCCCTCTGCCAGGAAGGTGGCAAAGCAGTGGGCGTAGGAGTCACGGATGACCAGCAGGGCACCGCCCTCCGCCTGGGGGTTGGAGATGGCAGTCACCGCATGGTTGCCGTCCAGGAAGACGGGGTACTTGTCCATGTTCTCCAAGTGCTCCGGGAAGAAGAGGCTGTCGGAATACTCCCGCTCCTGGCCGTCCCGGAGGGTAACCTTGGCCTGCACGCCGCTGTCCCAAACCTCCACCATGTCGGCGGGGTTGAACCAGTAGCCGCTGCCCGACCAAGTGGTGCCGTAGAAGCCGTCATAAGCGGCCACCTCGTAGTCCTCCTGGGGCCGACAGGACTTCTGGTGGGCAAACTGGAAGTCCCGGTACAGCAGGTAGTTGCCATAGGAGGTCAGATGGTGGTCGGTCTTATAGCAGACCTGACGGGTCTGGGCCCCCTCTTTCAGGGTCTCACGGACATCAATGATGTTCACGTGCTGGAGGGTCTCCTGAGCCTTTTCATAGAGCATGTCGTCGTAGTAGGTCCCGTGGTTGGCAGGCAGGACCTCCTCCATGATGTAGCCCGTGGAGGGCACCATGATCAGGTCGGCGGTGAGGCCGGTATTGGCGGCAAACTGGTCGAACCGGGTCAGGTTATCCAGGTAGATCTGCTCGTTGTACACCTTGGGGGCGTTGATGAGGTAGTCATCCTGGCACTTATAGATGTCCTGGGCGGCATTGCGGCCGGTGAGCAGGGTCCAGTAGGCATTCACACCCACAAAGAAGTCACGGCCGGGGACTTGGTCGGCGGTGAAGGTCTCCAGGTCCTCCTGGAACTCACCCTCCACAATGGCCTGGGCAGAGACTTCGGGGAACCCTGCCAGGTTCCGCTTCTCATTCTCCGAATACTCCTTGTTGGGCAGGAGGAAGAGGAGGAGGGTCATCACAGCCAGAAAGCCCAGAAAAACCACGGTGGGCAGGATCTGATAGAATTTTTTCATGTTCACACCCTCCTTAGAACCGGAAATACAGGAAGGGATTGTAGCTGTCGCTCACCAGGCTGGCCGTGCACAGCAGGAGGGCCGCCAGGCAGAGGACAGCCTCCACCAGGGGCATGAAGGGCTTGTCCTTCACCTTTTCCCAGGCCTTCATGGCCAGAGGGGTGGAGGCCACAAAGCCCAGGACACCCATGCCCAGCCAGGGCAGAACAGCGGATGCGCCCCCCATGGTGCCGGGGGCCAGAGAGAACATCACCTGGAGATAGGCCAGAGCGGTGGCCAGGTCGGGGGAGGCGAAGTACACCCAGCCGATGATGACGATGACCAAGGTGTAGAGGTGCTGGATGGGAGCCGGGAGCTTTCTCAGGTACTTACCCAGCACCAGTTTCTCCAGCAGCAGGAGCACGCCGTAGTACAGACCCCAGAAGAGGAAGTTCCAGCCGGCGCCATGCCAGAAGCCGGTGAGGCCCCAGACGACGAAGATGTTCACGCACTGGCGGACCTTGCCGCAGCGGTTGCCCCCCAGGGGGATATACACATAGTCCCGGAACCAGGAGGACAGGGAGATGTGCCAGCGACGCCAGAACTCGGTAACGCTCTTGGAGATATAGGGGTAGTTGAAGTTGATGCAGAACTCAAAGCCCAGCATCCGGCCCAGACCACGGGCCATATCGGAATAGCCGGAGAAGTCAAAATAGAGCTGGAGGCTGTAGGCAATGGCGCCGCACCAGGCACCCAGAGCACCAGCAGCCACAGGGTCGGCGGACATGGTGTCCCACAGCATACCGAACTGGTTGGCCAGCAGAACCTTCTTTGCCATACCCACCATGAAGAGGCGGACGCCGGAGTTGAACAGGGTGGGGGTCTCCTTCCGGCTCACCAGCTGCTCGTTCACGTCCACATAGCGGACGATGGGGCCGGCAATCAGCTGGGGGAAGAGGGAGATATAGCAGGCGAAGTTCACGAAGTTGCGGGAAGCCTCGCAGTCCTGCCAGTAGACGTCGATCAGGTAGGACACCGCCTGGAAGGTGTAGAAGGAGATGCCGATGGGCAGGGCAATGTTCACATCGGGGATAGCGGTGTTGCCGGTGAGGTCCTTGAAGGTCCCCACGAAGAGACCGGCGTACTTGAACACACCCAGGGCTGCCAGGTTTAGGACGATGCCCACAATAAGGACGGCTCGCTTGGCCCCCTTGGTGGTCTGCTTGCCGATGAGGATGCCGCAGATATAGTTGACCAGGATGGACCCGATCATGATAAGGACATAGATGGG
>JAFZEB010000147.1 GCA_017560855.1 Ruminiclostridium sp. | reverse complement strand
TGTTGTGGTCACGCTTGAGAGCCTCTTCACGCTGGGCGATATAGGCATCCAGATCGTCCTTCTTGGCGAAGGCCACGCCGTAGATGCGCTGCAGCATCTTGCGGTTGGAGTCACCGCGCCAGTAAGCGGCGTTGCAGGCGGTCAGCTTGATGGCGTTGCCCTTGATGCGGCCGGTGGAGTCCACGTGGGGGCCTGCACACAGGTCCACGAACTCACCCTGGCGGTAGAAGGAGATGACAGCGTCCTCGGGCAGGTCGTTGATCAGCTCCACCTTGTAGGGCTCGCCCAGCTCTTCCATATACTTGACGGCTTCCTCACGGGGCAGCTCAAAGCGCTCCAGCTTCAGCTTCTCCTTGGTGATCTTGCGCATCTCGGCTTCCAGCTCCTCCATCTGCTCGGGGCTGAAGGGAGTGGGAGACTCAAAGTCGTAATAGAAACCGTTCTCGATGGAAGGGCCGATGGCCAGCTTCACTTCGGGGTGCAGGCGCTTCATGGCCTGGGCCAGGATGTGAGAACAGGTGTGCCAGTAGGTCTGGCGGTATTCGGGGTTTTCAAAGGTGTACAGATTTGCCTCAGACATAATTCTTTTCCTCCTGTTTTAGTGGGGCGTAAAAAACAAAAATCCCGCCCCTGATGATGTTTCAGGGGCGGGATGTATGAGCATCTCGCGGTTCCACCCTGCTTGCACAGGGCGTACCTGTGCCGCTTCGTTTCCGCTGTAACGGGCGGCGCCCGGCCCAGCCTACTAAAAAATTCGGTGGGCGGCTCGGGGATGGTGCTTGGTCCGGTCCGTGGTGCAGGCGCTCTTTCAGCCAATGAAGCGCCCTCTCTGTGCTGTGGGAGTCCGGCAAGGTTCCCGTCGTTGCCATTTTAACGGAAAATATTATATGCTTTTCAGGACGGAAAGTCAAGGGGGATTCTTCCGCCTAACCTCTTCCTCTCAAAATTTCTCAAAATCCGTGCTTCAAGTGAATTTCCGACTTGTGGCTTGTGTTATTTGCAGAGCATTTGCTGTATCCTGTCCTTATAATAGCGAAAGGGTGATATCAATGATTACCAGACAGCTTTCCCAAAGACAATATGATGCTTTCTGCAAAGATCTTGCAGCCTATGCCTACTCTCCTCCCTTATTTCCATACTATATCCTTCCACTTCGCATCAATGGGAAAGAATACAACATCTGGCTCCAGCCCGATGCCCATTGCAAAATTGCCGTGCTATATGCGGTAGATGTTCTGCGTGAAGAAGATGGTGTCTCTCATATTCTGATTACACAAAATGCCCTCCTGGCTTCCTTTTTGGAAATACTTCTGGCTCAAGGAATTCGACCTGTATAGTGAAACGCAAACACTGTCTCTCAGGCTTGAATCCATGGAGACAGTGTTTTTCTTTGTAATATGTCTTTCGATGTGATACAATAACAGCTAAATAGTATTATATTTCAACTCTCCCAAAGGCTCCCTTGTGCAAAGGGAGCTGGCACGGCTCAGCCGTGACTGAGGGATTGTGCGGCAGGAGCAAGCGGTTTCTATTGAAAGTTCATGCGAGTTCGCAGGTTTTTCCTGGACAATCCCTCCGCCTCGCATCCGCTCGGCACCTCCCTTTGCACAAGGGAGGCTTTTTTGCCACCAAAGAAACGAATTTCCAAATTAAGGAGGCGTTGTACTATGCTGCATGAATTCTTTGACAGGGAATGGGAGTTATACTGCCGGTTGGGGATGGACCCCTTCGCCTGGCGGCAGTGGTATGCCCGGTATCATCGTCTCCCCTACCGGGAGCAATGCCTCATCGGCTATATGCTGACTGTCAGGAGACAGCTGGGGGAGCTGGACGAGATGCTGGGGGCGGCCCAGGACATCCGTCTCCCCTTCCCGGAGCAGCATCGGTATCCCGTGAACAACGGTCTGGGGGTGGCTTACCCCATCCGCATCGCCTGTTTCCCCCGACCGGATGTTTGGCTGTGCTATGTCCGAAACGATATGACCAAGGGTCCTGACGAGACGGAACCCCCGGAATGGGTTCGGAAGTTGTCCAACGCCATCCTCCGGGCCTCCCAGGGACTGTCAGAGGTGGGCATCGAGATCCTGCCCTTTGCCTTTGATGAGGGTCTCCCCTGTTCCCACTGGGCCGTGACCTTTCAGCCCAAAGGCCCAGACCCCATCCTGGTCCTGGAGGATGTCACCGGGGAGTATGAGGCCTGTCTGGGGGAAGTCCGGGAGGATACCATCATCCCCTTGGAATACATCTCCATATATTATAAGTAAGCAAAAGCTCCGGCACCCAAAGGTGCCGGAGCCATTCTTTTTTATTCAGCCAGTTTTTTTACCACACCCTGTGCACAATCCAGGGCGATCTTCATGCCGTCCTGCAGAACACGGGTGGCAGACTGGGCACCCACGATGACGGGCTTTTCCAGGCTCAGACCCACCACAGCAGCATGGCTGCCCAGACCGTTCTCCTCGGCTACGATACCCGCAGCCTGACGGAGATAGGGCATCATGTCGTTGTTGGTGTGGGGAACCACCAGGATCATACCGGGGCGGAACTTTGCCTTCATGTCGGCCACCGTCCGGCAGATACAGACGGCACCCTTGGCGGCCCGGTCACTGACGCCCACACCGTTGAGGATGGTGCTGCCCACCTGATGGACCTTCATCATGTTGGTGCTGCCGGCCAGACCGGCAGGAACACCGGCGGTGATGACCACCAGGTCATCCTGCTTGATGTAACCGGCCTCCAGAGCCTTGGCCACGGCATTGTCCATCATCTCGTCAGTGGAGTCCACATAGTTCATGATGATGGGGGTAACGCCCCAGGTGAGGGCCAGCTGCCGCTGAACCTTTTCGTCCAGAACACAGGCGATGATGGGACAGTCGGGACGGAACCGGCTCACCAGACGAGGGGTAACACCGGAGGTGGACATAGTAATGATGGCAGAAGCGTTCAGGTCCTGGGCAGTGGTGCAGGCGGCATGGGCCGTTGCGCCGCCGATACCCAGACGAATGGAGGAAATGACCTCCTGAGAACGGCCAAAGTAGTTGATGTCAGACTCAGTTCGCAGGGCAATGGCCGCCATGGTCTTCACTGCCTCCACGGGGTATTTGCCTGCGGCAGTCTCACCGGAAAGCATGATGGCGGAAGTGCCGTCGTAGACGGCGTTGGCCACGTCGGTGATCTCCGCACGGGTGGGTCGGGGATTGGACATCATGCTGTCCAGCATCTGGGTGGCGGTGATGACATGCTTGCCCATGGACAGGGTCCGCTTGATGAGGTTCTTCTGGATGACAGGGATCTCGGTAAAGTCGATCTCCACGCCCATGTCGCCGCGGGCAACCATGATGCCGTCGGCCACAGCCAGGATCTCATCCACATTGTCCACGCCTTCCTGATTCTCCAGTTTGGCGATGATACGCATATCAGACTGATGGTCGTCCAGCAGGCGGCGAATCTCCTCCACATCCTGAGCATTCCGGCAGAAGGAGGCCGCCACAAAGTCAAAGCCCTCCTGGATGCCGAAGAGAATGTCTGCCCGGTCCTGGGCGCTCATGTAAGGCATAGACAGATGAACGCCGGGAACGTTGACCCCCTTCTTGTCCTTGATGGGACCGCCGTTTTCCACACGGCAGACGATATCGGTGTCGGTGACCTCCAGGGCAGTCATGCGAATGAGACCATCATCCAGCATGATGGTGGTACCCGCCTTCACATCCTGGGGCAGGTTGCGATAGCTGATGGAGCAGATCTCCCGGGTACCTTCCACCTCCCGGGTGGTAAGGGTAAAGGTCTGCCCGGTTTCCAGGATCTCCTTGCCATTCACAAACTGCTTCAGGCGGATCTCAGGACCCTTGGTGTCCAGCAGAGCGCCCACGGGAATGCCCAGCTTCTGGCGGGCAGCTTTCAGGTTCTCCAGACGGCCCTTATGCTCGGCGTGACTGCCGTGGGAAAAGTTGAAACGGGCCACGTTCATGCCGTTTTGGATGAGAGCCTCCAGAACGGCAGGGTCATCGGTAGCAGGACCCATGGTACAGATGATCTTGGTCTTACGCATGGCAGATACCTCCTTGGGAGTTGATACCACCAGTTAGATGGCATTTTATGGAATCCATAATTCTATTCTAACAAATTCTGTGAAAATTGCAAGTCCCTTTAGATATTACCTCTGGGATTCAAGGCTTTTCGCAGTCCCTCACCCACCAGCAGAAGGGCCAGAACCGTGACCACGATGCACAGGCCGGGAGGGATCCAAGCCCAGGGTCGGGTGGTCAGGGTGATGAGCTCCAGGGCATTCTGCATCAGGTTGCCCCAGGAGGCCTGAGGGGTTCGCAGACCCACGCCCAGAAAACTCAGGCTGGACTCAGACAGGATGGCCCGCCCCACCTTCATGGGGAAGGCCGCCCACACCGGGGCAATGACGTTGGGAAGAATGGTTTGGAACAGGATGGCCTTGTCCGTGGCACCCAGGGCACGGGAGGCTTCCACATACTCTTTTTTCTTCACGGAAAGGGTACTTCCGTAGACCAGACGGGCCACAGAAGACCAGCCCAACACACCCTGGACCAGAATAATATTCCACACAGAAGGACCCAGCAGGGAGACCAGGCACAGGACCAGGATCAGGCTGGGGAAGGACTGGAAGGTATCGCAGGCGCGCATGATCCAGTATTCCCATTTCCCGCCCTTGTAACCGGCCAACAGGCCCAGGGGAACACCCAGCAGAGTGCCCAGAATGGCAGAGAGATAGCCCACCAACAGGGAGATCTGACCGCCGTAGAGAAGCCGGGCCAGAATGTCACGGCCCACATCATCGGTGCCCAGAAGATGGGCCGAACTGGGGGCTGCCCAGAAACCAGCGGACTTGTCGGTAAGGTTCGGGTCCTGGCCCAGAATCAGGGGCAGGATTAGAAGGAGGATGATTTCAACCCCCAAGAAAACAAGGCAGGCGGTGGCCAGCTTATCGGCCAGGAACCGCTGGACAACAGGAGAGGTACGCTTCTTCACGTGCGGTCACCTCCCCATCCCATGCCCGGGTCGGCCAGTCGGTAGAC
>JAFZEB010000146.1 GCA_017560855.1 Ruminiclostridium sp. | reverse complement strand
TATTATACAATTTCTTTATAATAAGTTTCTCATCCATTGCCCCTCTCAGAGAAAGGAGCGATCCTTATGCGAGACCCCTTCGACCATCCCCTGGAACCCATGACCAGCCAGCAAGCCCAGGTCGCCCAAAAGGAACGAGAGGCCCAAGACAGCTGGAAAAAGACCTGCATGATCCTTCTCTACGTCGCCTTGGGCGTTTATCTCCTCTTGATGTACTGTTTGCCTATGTTGAACGCCGAGAAGAAAGCCCTTGGTGGAGATGAAGGCATCCTCCAGGACGGGGTCTACTACGTCTATGGCGGCGGAGGATTTCCTCTTCCCGACGAGGTCAAGACCCCCATCGGTCTCTGTTCCTACATCCCCGGCCAGGAGCCGGAGGTCCTGGTATCTTCCAAGGACTACAGCCTGGACGTCGTATTCCCCAGCTGGGATGCAAACTCCCACGGGCTCTACTTCGTGGACATGAACACCGAAACCCTCTACCGGATGGATCTGAAAACCAAAGAGATCACAGAACTCTACGCCCTGCCTGAGGCCCCCAAGGGGACCAACCCCTACATCTTCCCCAACGGCCTGTGGGAGGACCGCATCGCCCTCATCTGCCACGACGGAGTTGACACCTACCACCTGGTCCTGGACTGCCGGACGGGAGAGGTCCTGTCCCGGGAGGAGGACAACGACCCAGGGACAAGATGGAATCTGGTGGCAAGAGACCGCATCCTGGTAAAGAACCTTACAGACGACCACACCGACCTATTGGAAAACGGCGTATCTGTTCTTCCCCAGGGACACAAGCTGGCGGAAGAAGAGACCCGGGCCATCGGAGATGCCATTCTGGTGACCTCCTATCCCGCTGAGGACATGGGCGACTGGTCATCCCGGCTCTTCCTGGCCGATGGCAGGATCCTGGACCTGCCCAAGGACACCGAGGACACCTACTATCGTTTTCTGACCGTCTCCGATCAGTGGCTCTTCTACACCAGCCATGAGAAAGATCCCACTCCCAACGTGACCAAATTCTATACTAAACTGCGGGCCATGGACCTGAACACCATGGAGAGCTATCTGGTGTCCACGGAATACGACCCCTACTTCGCCGTCACCGACGGCAACTGGTTCTACTCCTACGGAGACTACACCAACTGCTACCAACTGGAATACAACGACCAGGGCATCCCCTGCGGGTTGACTCTCATTGAAGAGCGAATTTAAGCAATAAAAAAGACCGCCGATGGCGGTCTTTTTTTGCGTTTTCCGTTGTCTCCCCCTCATCAGTCACCTTCGGTGACAGCTTCTCCCCAGGGAGAAGCCTCTCCACATAGGCAACGATAAGTCTTCTCCCAGGGGAAAAGGTGGCACGGCGAAGCCGTGGCGGATGAGGGGCACTTTCTCCTCCTCATTGACAAAACTTTTATAATATTATACAATTTCTTTATAATAAATTTCCCATCCATTGCCCCTCTCACAGAAAGGAGCGATCACCATGCGAGACCCCTTCGACTATCCTCTGGAACCTATGGCCCCCCAACAGATCCAGGCCGAGCAAAAAGACCGGCAGGCCCGAAGCAGCTGGGTGGTCACCGCCGTGGTCATTTTCCTGGCGGCCTGCGGCCTCTTCCTGCTCATGATGAACTGGATGGGCAAGGAGTCCCAAAAGACCCTGGGCGGAGAGCCCGGCGTCATCCAGGACGGGGTCTACTACCTCTACGGCAACGGCGGCCTGACCCTCCCCGGCCAGGTGAATGTCCCCATCGGCATCTGTGCCTACACCCCTGGCCAGGAGCCGGAGGTCCTGGTGTCCTCCCAGGACTACAGCCTGGACCCCCTCTTCCCCTGCTGGGGGATGAACACCCATGGCCTGTTCTTTTTTGACGGGAACACCAACGCCCTGTACCGCATGGATCTGACCTCCCGGGCGGTGACCCAGCTTTACCATCTGCCTGAGGCGGAAGACCCGGAGCGTCCCGCCTTCCTCTTTTCCCTGTACATGGCGGGGGATGACGTCATCCTCCTGTTCTCCAACGGCCAGGATGGCTGGTACGTGACCCTGGACAGCCAAACCGGAGAAGTCCTGGCCCGGCAGGATGACCAGCCCCAGGCCCTGAAGAAACCCCAGAAGGGCACCGCGGACTATGAGATCCAGCGGCTGGGTCTTCCGGTGGGCAATGCTGGAGAATTCTGGTATGCCTACCCGGCCTTTTCGGACCCCTGGCTGTTCTTTGTCAAGGAGTGGCCCAACGAGAACCCCGACATCCAGACCTACCACGCCCAGCTGTGGGCCATGAATGTGGAGACCCAGGAGAGTTATCTGGTCTCGGAGGACGTGACCCCCTACCAGGCCGTCACTGACGGCAACTGGTTCTACACCTGCGGCGGGGACACCAACTGCTACCAACTGGAATACAACGACCAGGGCATCCCCTGCGGGTTGACTCTCATTGAAGAGCGAATTTAAGCAATAAAAAAGACCGCCGATGGCGGTCTTTTTTTGCGTTTTTCGGTGTCGCCCCCTCATCAGCCACCTGCGGTGACAGCTTCCCCCTGGGGGGAAGCCTTGTCTTCG
Source organism: Ruminiclostridium sp. (assembly GCA_017560855.1). Lineage (GTDB taxonomy): Bacteria > Bacillota > Clostridia > Oscillospirales > Oscillospiraceae > Evtepia. Next base: position 34 of record JAFZEB010000146.1, on the reverse strand, counting down.
GACGTAAGGAGCCTTCTCCCAGGGGAGAAGGTGG
>JAFZEB010000145.1 GCA_017560855.1 Ruminiclostridium sp. | reverse complement strand
GGGTGATAATGGTCATGCCCACTGCCACGGCCTTTCCGTGAGAGATGCCGTAATGGCTGCAGGCCTCGATGCCGTGGCCAACGGTGTGGCCCAGGTTGAGAAGCTGACGGGCACCGGTGTCGAACTCGTCGGCCTCCACCAGGTCCCGCTTCATGGCAATGCACCGGGCCACCACTTCCTCCGGGTCTGCCCGGAAGTGCTTCTGGCTCAGAAGGTCCAGCAGGTCCCGATCCCCGATCATGCCGTACTTGATGACTTCAGCGCAGCCGTCGGCAAAGATGTCGTCCGGGAGGGTATCCAGGGTGTCCAGGTCGCAGAGGACCAGGCGGGGCTGGTAGAAGGCACCGGCCAAATTCTTCCCGTTTTTCAGGTCGATGGCAGTCTTTCCTCCCACCGAGGCATCCACAGCGGCCAGCAGGGTAGTGGGCAGCTGAATGAAATCGATCCCCCGCAGGAAGGTAGCGGCGGCAAAGCCGGTGAGGTCCCCCACCACGCCGCCCCCCAGGGCCACCAGAGTGTCAGAGCGGGTCACTTGATGCTCTGCCAGAAACTCCAGTAAGTTTAGATACGTTTCCCCATTTTTCGAGGACTCCCCCGCAGAAAAGACGAATTCACAGGTACGAAACCCCGCCGCTTCCAGGCTGATCTTCACCCGGTCCAGGTAGAGGGCGGCCACATTGGTGTCGGATACGATGGCAGCCGTCCGGCCCCGGATGAGTCGGGTGGCTTCCTCTCCCAACGAGGCCAGCAGTCCCCGGCCAATCTTTACCTCATAGGACCGGGATGCCTTCACTTGTATGGTGGTCAATGCCCGTCCACCTCCTCCTTGATTCGGCGGCCATCCTCCAGAAGCTGTCGCAGGGCGGCAAAATCCTCCTGCTGGATGGCTTTCCTATATTCTATCAGGTTTTCAATGATGGTGTCCAGTTCAAAGAGCATGTTCTCCCTGTTTTCCAAAAAGAGTTCTGCCCACATGTCTGGGTTCAGCCAGGCCACCCGGGTCAGGTCCTTGTAGCTGCCCGCAGAAAACCCGGCGTGTTCCCGGCTGGAAGGGCTTTTCACATAGGCGTTGGACACCACATGGGCCAGCTGGGAGGTGAAGGCGATGCGCTTGTCGTGGTCGGCAGGGTTGGTGATGGACACCCGGCCAAAGCCCACAGGGGCCAGCAGCTTCTTGGCCTCGTCCAGCAAACGGATATCGAAAAAGTTGGGGGGACACAGGACCATGGGAGCCCCGTCAAAGAGGTCCTCCCGGCTGTACTTGAAGCCGGAGTTGTGGGTACCTGCCATGGGATGGCCCCCCAGGAACCGGAAGCCGTACTCCTCGGCCAGGGGGAAGACTGCTTTGCAGACCTTCTCCTTGGTGCCGGCGCAGTCGATGACCATGGTGTGCTTGCTGAGCTTGGGGGCCAGCTTTTCCATATGTTCAATGACCGCCTCGGGGTAGGTGGCCAGGAGAAGGAGGTCCACCTCCTTCAGATTTTCGTCAGTCAGCTCCCCCTGGATGGCCTCGGCCAGCTGGGCGAACTGAAGGATGGTGCGGTTGGTGTCCCAACCCAGAACGGTCACGTCCTTGCTGCGGCAGAAGGCTTTCGCCAGAGAGCCGCCGATGAGGCCTAAGCCAATGATGCCAACGATCATCCCTGCATCGCCTCCCGAATCTTAAAGATTTTCCGGGCGGTGGCAGCGAACTGCTCCGGGGTCAGGGACTGAGGACCGTCACACAGGGCCTTGGCGGGGTCATTGTGGACCTCGATCATGAGGCCATCGGCCCCTGCCGCCACAGCTGCCAGGGCCATGGGCTCCACCAAATTGGCGTGCCCTGTTGCGTGGCTGGGGTCCACCACCACGGGCAGGTGAGTCAGGTTCTTCAGGACGGGGATGGCGGACAGGTCCAGGGTGTTCCGGGTGTAGGTGGATTCGTAGGTGCGGATGCCCCGCTCGCAGAGGATGACCTTCTCGTTGCCGCTGGCCATGATGTACTCAGCGCTCATGAGAAGCTCCTTGATGGTGCCTGCCAGGCCACGCTTGAGGAGGATGGGCTTGTCGGTCTTGCCCAGTTCCTTAAGCATGTCGAAGTTCTGGGTGTTCCGGGCGCCCACCTGGATCACGTCCACCTCTTCAAAGAGGTCGATGTTGCGGATGTCCATCAGCTCGGTGACGATGGGCAGTCCCGTGGCCTTCTTGGCCTCCAGCAGGAGGCGGATACCCTCGGCCCCCAGACCCTGGAAGTCGTAGGGCGAGGTACGGGGCTTGAAAGCGCCGCCCCGGAGGAAGTTGGCCCCGGCCTGCTTCACCCGGTCGGCCACGAAGGTGATCTGTCCCTCGTTCTCCACGGAGCAGGGGCCTGCAATGAGGGCGAAGTTCCCGCCGCCGATGGCGGCAGGTCCCACCTGAATGACGGAATCATCCGGGTGGAACTTTCGGTTGACCGCCTTGAAGGGGTCGGAAACCCGGGTGACGGTCTCCACGATGTCCAGACTCTGGATCATCTCCATATCCACGTTGGCGGTGTTGCCGATGAGACCCAGAACGGTGTGGGTCTCGCCCTGGGACACATGGACGCCCAGTCCCTGTTCCTTCAGCCAGTTGATGAGGTGCTCTGCCCGCTCATGGGAAGCGCCGTGCTTTAATACTGCGATCATAACGATGTACTCCTTTCCGATGTGCCGACCCTGCGGCAAAAAAATAAAAACACCAAACAGATGGATGATCTGCCTGGTGTTCGATGATCTTCGATTCAAGAAGAGGGGAACCTGTGATTTTCTCCAGCACAAATAACCATTACCTTATCCAATTCTCTTGGTAAAGTAATAGTAGAAATAGATGTTTGCCTTGTTCATGCCGGTCATCATCATGGTTCTAACTCCTTTCCTTTTGTTGGCTGTATTCTAGCACCATTCCCCATCCAAGTCAAGGGTTTTGGACCAAAATCTTTGCAGTTTTAAAGCATTACAAAGCCGCGACAGAAAAACTGTCGCAGCTTTGTGCCTCGCAGAGTTTCGCCGATAACGGCGAAAGAAAGTCAAATCATGAAATCCGATGACATGCGCATCGGATTTCATACTTCTCAGCCCGGGAGTGCCTGCCGAAGGCAGGCACTCTCGGGCCGAGAAGTATAAAATCCGATGCGCATGTCACCGGATTTCATGATTTGAATTTCTTTCGCCGCAGGCGGCGAAATTCTGCGAGGCACAAAGCCGCGACAGTTTTTCTGTCGCGGCTTTGCAATGCTTTAAAACTGCAAAGATTTTTGGTCCAAAACCCTTGACTTGGATGGGG
>JAFZEB010000144.1 GCA_017560855.1 Ruminiclostridium sp. | reverse complement strand
GCCGCCTCCCTCTATGTGACCCCCTCCAGCCTGACCCTCCTGCCCGGGGCCACCACCCAGTGCGTGGCCACCGCCATGGACAGCGGCTGGTATCCCATGAAATCCCTGCCCGGGGACCTCACCTGGTCTGCCCAGGGAGGGACCGTCAGCGAAAGCGGCCTGTTTACTGCCCCGGCCAAAACAGGCACTTACACTGTCACAGCCTCCTCCGGCGGAGTGTCCGGCACCACCCGCATCCAAGTCTATGACACCCCGGACCGCATTTATGTGACCAACGCCGCCACAGGGAAGAATGTCTCTTCCCTGACGCTCTCCCCTGGCCAGACCGTTGACCTGAATGCTGCGGCCTCTTACCGGACGGTAGGTCTCACGGGCGGGGACACCTGCTTCACCTGGTCGGCAGACCCCGCTGTGGGCACCATCACGGAAAAGGGACTTTTCACCGCCGGGGACCAATCCGGCACAGGAAAGATCAAAGTGGCCGCCGGGAACTACGCCGTCACCATTTCCGTGACGGTGAATGCCCCCGGTCAGTTCACTCTCCTCTCTGATTTTGAGGAGGGCACCTATTTCCATTCCCGAAACAGCACCCTCTCCCTGGATGGTAACCAAGCCCAGTTGGGCAGACAGAGCCTGCGTATCGACCATACAGGACAGGCGGACCTGGACATCCAGGCCCCTCTGGCAGATTTCCACCGCTATCTGGGTCTGTGGGTCTACGGGGACCAGTCAGGCGGCCGTCTGACCGCTCGCTTCCAGGATGACAACGGAACTACCCTGGACCAGACCCTTTCTACCCTGGATTTCTCCGGCTGGAAGTATGTGACCACCTCCATCCCGGCCGAAGCCGTCTCCTTCCAAGGTCTGACCGTCGCCGGTGACCAAGCTTCCGGCAGGTTCTGGCTGGATCAGCTGGTCCTGGGCAATCAAAAGGACCGGGACACCCAAGCTCCCAACGTGGACTTGACCGTCAGCGGCAGTTCTGTCAGAGCTGTTCTGGCGGACAACTCCAAAGAGGCTCTCTCTCAGGACCGCATTACGCTGACGGTGGACGGCAAGTCGATTCCCTTCTCCTATTCCAATGGGACCCTCACCGCCGCCCTGTCCAACTTGGGGACCTCCGCCCACCAAATCACCGTCACCGCCGCCGATCCCTGCGGCAACCTGGGCCGGGACTCTGCCACGGTGACCGGCACCGCCGCCAGCCACCCCTTCGCCGACATGAAGGGCCACTGGGCGGAACCCTACACCGTCCGTCTGAACGAACTGGGCATCATCACCGGTATGACAGAGGGCGGCGTGACCAATTTCGCCCCCAATCGCTCCATCACCCGCGGAGACTTCGCCCTCATGGCGGCCCGGTGGATGGGGCTGGATCTGGCAGACTACGCCAAAGTGAAGCTTCCCTATGCCGACACTGCCGCCATCCCCGCCTGGGACCTGAACGCCGTCAAAGCCCTCTACGACCTGGGCATCATGACGGGCAGCACCGGGTCTGACGGCTCCCTCCGGGCCAACGCCAAGGCCTCCATCACCCGGGCCGAGGCCATGACCATCCTGGGGCGGATGCTGGCGAAGGGATATGGACAGGCTGATCTGTCGCCCTTCTCCGACCAGAGCAAGATCCCAACCTGGGCCAAACCCCATGTGTCCACCCTGGTGGAACTGGGCGTGGTGAACGGCTCCGGCGGCCAGCTCCGCCCCGATGCCTCCGTGACCCGTGCCGAGGTGGCCAAAATGCTGCTGACACTCTGGTAAATTGTCGAAAAAGGCAAGGCTTTTCCTTTATTTCAAAGAAAAAAGTCTTGCAAAACCAAGGGGAGTATGCTATTCTACTGGTTAGTCGATTATAGTCCCCATGCTATCGGGAGATTTTGATACCAAAAAGTTCAAGCGAAAGGAACATCCATTATGGCTACCACCATCATTTCCGTTTTACAGGTTCTGGCAGGCATTGTCCTGATCACCTTCGTCATCGGTCAGTCCGGCAAGCACTCCGGCCTGGGCGCTATCGGCGGTGCAAGCGAGTCCTTCCTGTCCAAGAACCAGGCAAAGTCTGCAGATGCTAAGCTGGCAAAGTGGACCAAGTGGGTCGCACTGGTCTTCGTTCTGCTGACCCTGTCCCTGTCCCTCATCTAATCGCTTACCAATTGAAATGCCCTTCCCCTGGAAGGGCATTTTGTTATGTTATGTTATATTACCTTACCAAGAGGAGATTACTATGACCCGAGAAGAAGCTTTCGACATGCTGGACCGGATGGCCAAGGGCATCGCCGAAATGTTCGGCGCCAACTGTGAGACCGTCATCAACGATCTGACTGACCCCCTCCATCCCATCCTCGCTATCTACAACAGCCATGTTTCCGGCCGCTCCGTGGGCTCCACCCAGGACGTCACCGGCATCGAACAGGATGTGACCCTGGACGGTGACATGGTAAACCTGCTGGCTGTGACCCCCAACGGACAGCAGACCAAGAGCTCCACCTTTTCCATCAAAGGGGACGACTATCACTTTGCTTTCGGCATCAACTACGACTTTACCCCTCTGTCCTACGCCAACCGGGTCCTGCTGGACCTGATGCACACCGAGGTGGACTTCCGCAGCGCCATCTACAAGCCTCAGGACGGCGGCATCGGCGAGATTTTCGACGCAGCCGTTCTGCGCATCGGCAAGCCCGTCCGGGACATGAACAAGTCCGACCGCATCCGGGTCATCGAGCACCTGAAGGAGATGGACGCCTTCTCCTACCGCCGTGCCGTTCCCTATGTGGCCACCCACCTGGGGGTTTCCCGTTATACCATCTATAAATATCTGGACGAAGTCAACGGCAAGCCCATGGAGGATGCCGAACAGGAGGATCTCTAATGCAGCAACGTATCAACGATTACTTCGCAGACAAGGAAGCCCAGCTGGTAGAAGCCATCTCCCGCATGGTCCGCATTGACAGCACCCTGGGGGAAGCCCAGCCCGGCAAGCCCTTTGGCCCCGGCCCTGCCGCCGCCCTGGAGGAAATGCTGACCCTCTCTGCCGAGTGGGGTCTGCCCGGTGAAAACCTGGAAGGCTACGTGGGCACCGTGGACCTGAACGACCAGGAGACCGACCTGCACATCCTGGGCCACCTGGATGTGGTGGACGCCGGCGTGGGCTGGACCATGACCACCGCCTTTGAACCCAAGCTGGTGGACGGCATCCTCTACGGCCGCGGCGTAGCCGATGACAAGGGTCCCATGGTGGCCGCCCTGCTGGCTATGAAGGCCGTAAAAGAACTGGGTATTCCTCTGAAGAAGAACGTCCGCATGATCCTGGGCACCGACGAAGAGACCGGTTTCCGGGACATTGATTGGTACTTCGACCGTCATCCCCATGCCCCCTACACCATCTCTCCCGATGCAGACTTCCCCATCATCAACATTGAAAAGGGCCACTATCAGCCCACCTTCTCCGCTTCCTGGGAACAGACCAATGCCCTCCCCCGGGTCACCAGCCTCACCGGCGGTCCCCGGCTGAACATGGTCCCCCCCAACGCCAATGCCCTGGTGGCAGGCCTGACTGCGGAGGTCATCCAGGCTGTCATCCCCACCCTGGGTCTGGAGAACATCACCTTCACCTTGACCCAGAAGGAAGAGGGACTCCACATCCTGGCAACCGGTCAGAGCGCCCATGGCTCCACCCCCGAGGAGGGCCACAACGCCCAGACCGCCCTGGTAACTCTGCTGGCCGCTCTGCCTCTGGCAGACTGCCCCTCCACCCAGGCCATCCGCACCCTGCGTGACCTTTTCCCCCACGGGGACTTCACCGGCAAGGCCCTGGGTGTTGCCCAGTCCGACGATCTGTCCGGCCATCTGAGCCTTGCCTTTACCCTGATCACCCTCACCGAGACCGGCTTTGAGGGCCGTTTCGACAGCCGCACCCCTCTGTGCGCCAACGACGAAAACACCCGTCTGGTCACTGAGAAGGTCATGGGCAAGTTTGGCTGGACCGTCAAGGGCGAGATCGATCCTCCCCACCACGTCCCTGCCGACTCCCCCTTCATCCAGACCCTGGGCAAGTGCTATGAGATGTACAGTGGCCGTAAGAGCGAATGCCTGGCCATCGGCGGCGGCACCTACGTCCACCACATCCCCGGCGGCGTAGCCTTCGGCGCTGTCATGCCCGGGTTCGCGTGCAACTTCCACGGTCCCGATGAAAAGGTGAACGTGGCAGATCTGCTCACCGCAGCCAAGATCTACACCCAGGTCATCATTGAACTCTGTTCCTAAAGGGAAAGCCCGACTGCAATGAACTGCAGTCGGGCTTTTTTGTTACTTAAGTTCTTTTTCCAGCTGGGCAATCTCCCGGCGGATGGTGTCCTCGGGCCAGCGCTCCTTCAGCTCAGCCAGGGCCTCCCGGGCCAGGTCCTTCTCGCCCAGGGCCATCAGGCGGTAGACCTCCAGCACGGCCATCAGGGCACCGGTACCGGCGCTGCCCCGAAGGTCGCTCAGCTCTTCCCGCTGATCCTCCAGGATCTCCACCGCCTTCCGCTTCCGGTTCAGGTGGAACTGGGTCAGGGCATAGTCCGCCCAGTAGATCCCCTTCTGGTTGGGGGGCAGGAGCTTGGGGTCCAGCTTCTCCAGAAGATCGGCTGCAATGCGGTAGGCCCCCTTCTGACAGTAGGCCGCCGCCAGGTTGATGTTTTTGCTCTGCTTCAGCCCCAGGGAGGTGGGTTCTCCCATGATGGCGTTGAGCTTTTCAATGTACTGGTCGGGGTCCTCATGGAGCAGGGGCAGGATGGCGTCCACCTGCTTGCCCAGTTTGCGGAAATAGGACATATCCAGGAAGGACCGCAGGAGGGCTGCCGCCACCAGCAGGCCTGCGGCACCGCCCAGGGCCATCCAAATAGAATCCTTCAGAACAAACAGGACCACCGCCAGGGCAATGGCGGCAACAATGGAAACGCCCCAGTAAAGGGTGTTTCTGCCCTTCTTGTTCTCTTTCATTCTGCATCCTCTCTTTCTGCCAGTTCTGCCTGGTCATTTTCTCGAACCGCCCGGTCTCTGGCGCACTCCTGGACGTAGACCATGCTGGCCATGGAGGTATAGGGCGTCACGTACAGATCCAGGACATTATAAGTCAGCTGGGAGAAGAAGAACCAGGGCAGCAGGGTGCTGCGGAACCAGAAGAACTTCATCCGGTATCCCTTCATGCTGGCCCAACCGCGGGAAAAGACCTGGCCCAGGGTGTACTCCGGGTGGGCGGCCAGACAGTAGCGGATGGGGAGCATAGCGCTGTGTAGCCACAGCCACAGAAGCCCGGCAAAGATGGCCAGGAAAGATGCCCCATTCTGG
>JAFZEB010000143.1 GCA_017560855.1 Ruminiclostridium sp. | reverse complement strand
CTTTCCCGGGAAGCTGCCCGGGGTGGCCCGGCCGGTGGTCCCTCAACTCCTGGAGGAGGGGGCCGTGACCAACACCCTGGTGCTCTCTCCGCCTGGGTGGGGGAAGACCACCCTCCTGCGGGATCTCATTCGCTGCCTCTCAGTGGGGGAGGGCTGCCCGCCCCACCGGGTGGGAGTGGCCGACGAGCGGGGGGAGTTGGGGGCCGGATCCCTCCGGTATGACCTGGGTCCCCGGACCGACGTTCTGGAAAACCTCCCCAAAGCCCAAGGGATGATGATGCTCCTCCGGGCCATGTCTCCCCAGGTCCTGGCGGCAGATGAGATCACCGCGCCGGAGGACATCGCCGCCATAGAGCAGGCCGCCGGATGCGGGGTCTCTTTGTTGGTCACCGCCCACGGGCGGGACCGGGCCGACCTGGACCGCCGTCCCCTCTACCGGGACCTGCTGTCTCTGGGGGTCTTTCGCAGGCTGGTGACCATCGGCCTGGCAGGGGAGAGGCGGACCTATCAGGTGGTGTGTCTATGATGGATTTCTTGGGCCACTGCCTTTTTCTGGCGGGATGTACCGCTCTGGGGTTGGCCCGGGGGATGGCATTGCAGGAGCGGACGGCCTGTCTGGACCAGTTCCGTCGCTGTCTCAGCCGTCTTCTCCGGGAGCTGACCTTCGCCCTGCGGCCCCTGCCCGATCTGGTGGCCGACCTGCGGGCCAGAGGGCCTGTGGGGGACTTTTTCACGGCCTGTCGGGAGAGTGAGGAAGAGACCTGGGGCGACCGGTGGCAGACCGCCCTGGATTCGGTGATCCTCCCCCTTGGGGAGGAGGACCGGCAGATCCTCCGGGAGACCGGGGAGGTCCTGGGCCGATACGATGGGGAAAGCCAGCGGCAGGCTCTGGAAGCTCTTTTGGGCCGATTGGAGGAAAACCTTGCTCAGGCCAAAGCCGACCAGGACCGGCTCTTCCGGGTCTACCTGGCCCTGGGGATCACAGCCGGCCTGTTCGGGTGTCTTCTTTTCTAGGCATACCCTGGGCGGGACGGGCATAGAGTGTACACAACGAAAGAGCCGGGGACGAGCCGTTCCCGGCAGAAGGAGGAGAGGCATGGACGTAGATTTGATTTTTCGCATCGCCGCCATCGGGATCCTGGTCTCGGTGCTCAACCAGGTCCTCACCCGGTCTGGGCGGGAGGAGCAGGCCACCATGACCACCCTGGCCGGGCTGGTGGTGGTCCTCATGATGGTGGTGGAGAAGATCAGCCAGCTCTTCGACCTGGTCAAGACCCTCTTCGGGCTGTGATGGGCTATGGATATGACGGCATTGGCGGCGGCGGGGATGGCAGCCGCCCTGTGCGGGGTGGTGGTCCGGCAGAAAAGCCCGGAGCTTTCCATCCTGCTGGTCCTGACGGCCTGTGTCCTCCTGCTGTGGAACACCCTGCCCATGCTGGAGACCGTTCGGTCTGTGTTGGAGGAACTGGCTGCCCTGGGGGACTTGTCCCCGGCCATCCTTCAGCCCATGCTGAAGACCGTGGGCATCTCCCTGGTGACCCATCTGGCCTCCTCCCTCTGCCGAGATGCCGGGGAGGGGGGCATCGCGTCCTTTCTGGAGGTGGCCGGAGGGATCGCCGCTGTGGCGACCGCCCTGCCTCTGTTAAAGATGGTCCTTCAACTGGTCATGGACCTGCTGTAGTGCGGGTCCTGCTCCTGGTCTGCCTGCTGGCCGTCCTCTGTCTGCCCATGTCCTATGGCGTGGACCTGGAAGAACAGGCCCGGGGCATGGGCCTGGAGGACCTGGAGGAAGCCGGGGAGGTCTACACGGGAGAGGTGGACCTGACCCAGGGACTGGACTTGGGAGAAATTTTCCGAACTCTGTATCACCGGGGGACAGAGCTTCTGGCGGCGGCAGGAAAGGAAGTTCTCCGCAGCTGCCTGCTCATTCTGGTGGTGACCATCCTCTGCACCCTGGCCGGGACCATCACCGAAGGCACGGGCGGGGACGCCATGAAGGTCCCGGTGCTGACGGCCTCCCTGGCCATTGGGGCCATCGCCCTGGGAGAGGTGGACTCCCTCCTTCATCTGGGGGAAGAGGCCATTGGACGGATGGAGAGCCTGGGGGACATCCTTCTGCCTGCGGTGGCCATGACCATGGCGGCCAGCGGATCCCCGGCGGCAGCCGCCGCCAAGTACGGGGCGGCCATCCTCTTCTCCGACGCTCTCATGGCCCTCATCAGCCGGGTCCTCATTCCGCTGGCCTATGCCTTTGTGGCGGTGAATGTGGCCTGGGCGGCTCTGGGGAACGAGGGACTCAAAAGTCTGGGAAAGCTACTCAAATAGATGGTGGTCACCGCTCTCTCGGTGCTCTTGCTGGCCTTTCTGGCCTACCTGAACTTCTCGGGGGTCATTGCCGGCAGCGCCGATGCCGCCACGGTAAAGGCGGTGAAGTTCACCATCTCCAACCTGGTGCCCGTGGTGGGCGGGGTCATTTCCGACACCGCCGAGACCCTCCTGGCGGGAGCCTCCATCCTGCGGAACACAGCGGGGGTCTTTGGGATGCTTGCCGTTCTGGGCATTTGCCTGGGGCCCTTTCTGACCCTGGGCCTTCACTACCTGGCCTACAAGGTTACTGCCGCCCTGGCGGCGTCTGTGGCAGGGGACAGCCGGGTCATTGGACTCATTGAATCTGTGGGCACGGCCTTTGGGCTGATTTTGGCCATGACCGGAGCCTGCGGGGTCCTGCTCACGGTGGCCATGATCTCCGCCGTGTCGGTGATCGCCATCTAGGAGGGAAGGCTATGGAACTCTTACGCACCTGGGTCCTGGGGGTCACGGCGGCCTCCCTGGTCTTTGCTGTGGCCGAGGCCATCATGCCCCGGGGAACGGTGAAAAAAGTGGGGAAGCTCACCGGGGGCCTGATCCTGGTGTTGGTCCTTCTTCAGCCGTTGTCCGGCTTGGATTATCAGGACCTCTATGACCAGGTGATGTCGCTTCCGGCTGTTTCCCTGACCCAGCAGACCCTGGAGGAGCAGACCAACCGCGCTTTGGAAACGGGCATAGAGGAGGAACTGGCCGCATACATTGCAGAGAAGGGGGCCGAGCTGGGGATTCCCTGCACCGTTTGGGTGAACTGTGTCCCCGATGTGGAGGGGGTCCCCATTCCGATGGGGGTGGAGGTCACCGGCCCGGTCACCCAGGCCCAGAAAGAGGCCCTTCAAGCTCTCATCGCCCAGGACCTGGGGGTGGGACCGGAGGGTCAGCAGTACATCAGCGAGGAAGCAGCATGAATCCAAAAGAACAACTGACCCGACTGGCCGCTCCCATTCGGACATCCCTGGAAACACACCGCATGGTCTGGCTGGTCATCCTGGCAGGACTGGTCCTCCGGCTCCTTCCTGGGGGGGAGTCCCCCCAGATAGAGGAACCACAGTCCACCCAGACCCAGTTCGACCTGCGGGCCATG
>JAFZEB010000142.1 GCA_017560855.1 Ruminiclostridium sp. | reverse complement strand
CCTCGGGCTTGAAAATGTTCTGGATCATCTCTTCGCTGTAGCCCGCCGGTTTGCTGATGCCGGTGTTCAGCCAGGTGTTGATGAAGCAGTAGACCACGCCATAATCCCGGTAGGCATAAGCCAGGTTGCCGAAGAAGGTCTGGACCTGACCGATGCGGATCATAAAGGAGGTGGAGCCCAGGCAGAGGAGGAAGACCAGGACCACCACGGCCAGATTTCGCTTCCGCTTGACGTTCTCCTTCCGGGGGCCTTTCAGGAACAGCCAGACCATGCCTCCGATGGCCGCCAGGGCGGCAATGGCGATGAGGACCATGTGCCAGGGGGCCAGATAGTTGGTGACGATGGTGGCGCCGTCCTTCACGTTGCTCAGGTCCTTCACCGTGAAGGGGGTCATGCGCTGGGTGAGGATGACGCCGTTGATGATGCCGATGGCCAGCCAGAACACCGAGATGATGATGAAGGTGAAGACCCGCCGCTTGAAGACCGAGGCGATCAGCAGGGTGGCGAAGATCAGCAGGGCATTGTAGCAGAAGACCAGGGGTTCGTCGATGAGGAACCGGATGCCCCCCAAAAGGTCGGTGGTGGAGAACCGGCCCAGGGTCTCGATGATGAGATTGAGCACCAGAGACCAGACCACGGCAAAGGCAAAGCTGTTCTGGGTCAGCTTTTCCAGCCAAGCCCGCTTGGTCATGGATTCGGCTTCCTGGAGGCCCTGCTCGATCTTTCGGTCTATTTTTTCAAATTGGTTGAATGTTTTCATACTTGATCCACATTCTTTCTGTGTCAAAAGTGGGTATCACTTAATCTGGTATTATACTCCTTGGGAAGAGTGAAGTCAATCTTCGAGGACTTTCGGCAACCTTACAAAAATATGACGGAGAAGGAAAGGAACTTCCACGGTTTCCGTTTTTTTCAGTCTGACTTTGCTGTATATTGATCGTTCTCCGGGCAATCATAACCACCAGAACGGCGCAAGACCGTTTGCCGTCACCAGAGACGGCCTGAACACGAAAAAGATCTCAAAAAGGAGAAATCAATATGGCAAGCAACAAGTCTTCTTCCGGCAGCAACCGCATCATGGTCCCCGAGGCCCGCGCCGCCATGGACAAGTTCAAGATGGAGGCCGCCAGCGAGGTGGGCGTCAACCTGAAGAAGGGCTACAACGGCTCTCTGACCTCCCGTGAGGCCGGTTCCATCGGCGGCCAGATGGTCAAGAAGATGATCCAGTCCTATGAGAACAAGCTGACCAACTCCGGTTCCACCGAAGAGTAACCTGACCGAATAAAAAAGGAGCGGCCTATGCCGCTCCTTTTCTTATCTGGTTTAGACTTCCATGATGACAGGGAGGATCATGGGGTTACGCTTGGTCTTCTTGTACAGGAACCGGGACATCTCTCCCTTCATGGCGGACTTGATGGTGGCCCAGTCGTTGATGTTGCGCATCTGGCAGTCCTCCAGGGACAGGAGGGCAACCTCACGCAGCTCCTCCATCAGGTCCTCGGACTCCTTCACGTAGACGAAGCCGCGGGTGATGAGGTCGGGGCCGGAAACCAGCTCGCCGGTGATGCCGGACAGGGAGACCACCACCACGATCATGCCGTCCTGGGCCAGGTGGCGGCGGTCACGGAGGACTACGCTGCCCACGTCGCCTACGCCGTAGCCGTCCACAAAGACACGGCCGGAGGGGACGGTGCCCGCCAGCTGGGCGGAGCTGGGGGTCAGCTCAATGACCCGGCCCACATCGCCGATGATGACGTTGTTCCCGGGGGTGCCCATCTCCTGGGCCACCCGGGCATGGGTCTTCAGCTGGCGCTGCTCGCCGTGGACGGGGATAAAGAACTTGGGCCGCACCAGGGCGTGGATGATCTTCAGCTCGTCCTGGCAGGCGTGGCCGGACACGTGGAGGGTGCCGGTGAACTCATTGACCACCTCGGCGTTCTTCCGGTAGAGCTCATTGATGACGTTGTTCACCGCAGACTCGTTGCCGGGGACGGCGGAGGCAGAGATGATGACACGGTCGCCGGGCTGGATCTCCACCTGCTTGTGGGTGGAGTAGGCGATGCGGGAGAGGGCGGACATGGGTTCGCCCTGGCTGCCGGTGGTGATGATGCAAATTTTGTTTTTGGGCAGGGACTTGATGTGGTTGATGTCCACCAGGACCCCTTCGGGGATCTCCGTGTAGCCCAGCTCGGTGGCCACCCGGATGGAATTTTCCATGCTGCGGCCGGTGATGGCCACCTTGCGGCCGTAGCGGTCGGCCACCCGGATGATCTGCTGGATGCGGTCTACGTTGGAGGCGAAGGTGGTGACGATGATGCGCTCGTCGCAGTTCTTGAAGAGGACATCGAAGCTGGCGCCCACCGCACGTTCAGAACGGGTGTGGCCGGGGCGCTCCACGTTGGTGGAGTCGGCCAGCATGGCCAGGACGCCTTCCTTGCCCAGTTCGCCCAGACGGGTCAGATCCATGATCTTGCCCTTGATGGGAGTGGGGTCGATCTTGAAGTCGCCGGTGTGGACCACGGTGCCCACGGGGCACTTGATGGCAAAGCTCACGGAGTCGGCGATGGAGTGGTTGGCGTGGATGAACTCCACGGAGAACTTGCCCGCCTGGATCATATCGCCGGCCTCACAGGTGACCAGCTTGGCGGTGTCCAGGAGCTTGTGCTCCTCCAGCTTCAGCTTCACCAGGCCCAGGGTCATGGGGGTGGCGTAGATGGGGGCGTTGAAGGACCGCAGGACATAGGGCAGGGCGCCGATGTGGTCCTCGTGTCCGTGGGTCAGGAAGATGCCCCGGATCTTATCCTGGTGCTTGATGAGGTAGCTGACGTCGGGGATGACCACGTCGATGCCGTACATATCGTCATCGGGGAATCCCATACCCACATCGACGACAATGATGTCGCCGCCGTACTCATAGACGGTGAGATTCTTGCCGATCTCGTTCAGGCCGCCCAGAGGGATGATTTTCAGTTTTTCTGCCATGGTTACTCCTTTTTATAAAGTCCCCAGGCACAGGCCGTTTCGTAAAAAATACCGATAGAAAGGTAGCACAAAGTAAGGGAGGCCCCAAAGCTCACCCGTCCGCCCTGTCTCGCGGCGGGTCCGCCCGGCTTCCCCAAACCTAAATTCTGCAGGTCTGTGCATGGGTCTGTGTTCACATGTGGGGGTGTACCATCCAAAGGACACCCAAATAATATCTGGTATAGTATAGCATCAAAGGAGGAAAAAGTATACATTTTTTTCTGCCGGGTTGTGCGTTTGGTTCAAAATGTGGTAAACTATACAGGAAGAAAGGCGGGAAAACCATGAACATTCAGATTTTTGGCAAGTCCAAATGCTTTGAGACCAAGAAGGCCGAGCGTTATTTTAAGGAACGCCGGGTGAAATATCAGTACATCGACCTGAACAAGTACGGCATCAGCAAGGGAGAACTGAACTCTGTGATGCGCTCGGTGAAGCTGGAGGAACTCATCGACGAGAAGCATCCCGACGCCGTTCTCCTGCAGTACCTGGCCTATCCCCAGGACAAGATCGAAAAGATCCTGGATAACCCCACCCTCCTGAAGACCCCCATCGTGAGAAACGGCAAGGTGGCCACCGTGGGCAACCAGCCTGAGGTGTGGAAGAGCTGGGAATGAGAAAAAAGCACCCAACGGGTGCTTTCGCCTGTCGGAAAAGGCGCAGCCTTTTCCGACATAGGGGATTGCGGCCTGCTGCATCGCATAAATTGTGCACCTGCGGCACACAATTTCCACGTTTGCAGGCCGAGAAGTGTTTTCTGGCACGCACATGTCGCGCCAGAAAACCCACTTGGCTTTTTTCGCCGTTGCGACGGCGAAACTCTACGAGGTTTTTCATCATCTGAAGCACCCAACGGGTGCTTTTTTCTTTTTTGAAGTATGGGTCATTTACGGGAAAGAAAGGAAAATGGGTTGACTTGTCACATGGTATTGCATATAATTAGATGTAATATCTTGCAGTGTGCATTGACACACAGGGGCCAAGGCCCATATTTTAGGCGGCAGTTCTGCCGCCCGCGTGAAACAAGAGGAACGTTATCATGAATACAAGTAAGAGCCTGAACATGACCATGCTGTGCGACTTCTATGAGCTCACCATGGGCAACGGATATTTCAAGGGCGGTTACCGGGACCGCATCACCTACTTCGACCTGTACTTCCGTGCCGTCCCCGACAAGGGCGGCTACGCCATTGCAGCCGGTCTGGAGCAGGTGGTGGAATACATTGAAAACCTCCACTTCGACCCCGAGGACATCCAGTACCTCCGGGACCGAAACATGTTCGATGAAGAGTTCCTGACCTACCTGGAAAACTTCAAGTTCACCGGCGATATCTATGCGATCCCCGAAGGCACCCCCGTTTTCCCCAATGAGCCCCTCATCACCGTCCGGGCTCCCGCCATCCAGACCCAGCTGATCGAGACCTTCCTGCTGCTCACCGTCAACCACCAGAGCCTCATCGCCACCAAGGCCAGCCGCATCGTCCGTGCGGCCCAGGGCCGTCGGGTTCTGGAGTTCGGTGCCCGCCGTGCCCAGGGCGCCAGCGGCGCAGTGGACGGCGCCCGTGCAGCCTACATCGGCGGCTGCGCCGGCACGGCCTGCGTCCTGTCCGACCAGCTCTACGGGGTTCCCGCTGCCGGCACCATGGCCCATGCCTGGGTCCAGATGTTCGACACCGAGCTGGATGCCTTCCGTACTTACTGCCAGGTCTATCCCCAGAACGCAGTCCTGCTGGTGGACACCTACAACACCCTCAAGAGCGGTATCCCCAACGCCATCAAGGCTTTCAATGAGGTCCTCAAGCCCATGGGCATCACCAAGTGCGGCATCCGTCTGGACTCCGGCGACATTGCCTACCTGACCAAGGAAGCCCGCAAGATGCTGGACGAGGCCGGCTGGGAGACCTGCGAGATCACTGTCTCCAACTCTCTGGACGAGATCATCATCCAGGACCTCATCCTCCAGGGTGCTCAGATCGACGCCTTCGGCGTGGGCGAGCGCCTGATCACCGCCCGCAGCGAACCCGTCTTCGGCGGCGTGTACAAGCTGGTGGCTGTGGAAAACGAGCAGGGTGAGATCATCCCCAAGATCAAGCTCAGCGAGAACGTGGCCAAAATCACCACCCCCCAGTTCAAGAAGATGTACCGCCTCATCGACAACGCAGACGGCATGGCCATCGGCGACTGGATGTGCACCTGGGACGAGACCGTGGAGGACAACCTGAACGGCGACGGTTCCCTGACCATCTTTGACCCCGATGCCACCTGGAAGACCAAGACCATCAAGGACTTCACCGCACGTCCCCTCCAGGTCCAGGTCTACAAGGACGGCAAGCTGGTCTATGACCTGCCCAAGCTCCAGGAGATCCAGGCTTACTGCAAGCAGGAACTGGACATCATGTGGGACTCTGTCAAGCGCTTTGACAACCCCCACAACTACTATGTGGATCTGTCCAACAAGCTGTGGTTCACCAAGCACGAGCTGCTGACCCATCACAAATAAATTTTATAGGAGCGTGGCAAACAAAGATGAAGGCAGAAGAGCGTAGAAAAATCATATCCCAGACCCTGACCGCTGATCAGCCCATCAGCGCCACGGCTCTGGCCGGAAAGTTTTCCGTAAGCCGCCAGATCATCGTGGGCGACATTGCCCTCCTGCGGGCGGCCGGTCTGGACATCGTGGCCACCCCCAGAGGCTATAAGCTGGGGGAGAGCAGCGGTCTGGTCCGCACCGTGGCCACCGTTCACACCGGCATCGAGGAGCTGGAGAAGGAGCTTCTGGTCATGGTGGACAACGGCTGCACCGTTATGGACGTGGTGGTGGAGCATCCCCTCTATGGGGAGATTACCGGCCAGCTGAGCCTGGCCTCCCGCTATGACGTCCAGCAGTTCGTGGATAAGGTCAAGGAAGCATCCACCCTGTCTTCCCTCACCGGCGGCGTCCACCTGCACAACCTCCGCTGCCCCAGCGAAGAGGCCTATCGGCGGGTGTGCGACGAGCTGAACGCCCATGGCCTTCTGTATACCGAAGGTCAGAACGGGTAAGGTTGAAAAAATGCCAACGGACGGCGCATGTGCCTGGTCATGTGCGCCGTCTTCATTTTTATGAAATAAAGGAGGACCGGCGTATGGATCGGTTCAAGCAATTCCTGGCCCGGAAGAATATCATCTTCTCGGCCAAGCGTTACGGCGTGGATGCCCTGGGGGCTATGGCTCAGGGGCTTTTCTGCACCTTGCTGGTGGGCACCATCCTGAACACCCTGGGTACCCAGTGCGGCATTGGCTTCCTCTCCGCCACTATGGTGACTGTGGGCGCCGGTGACGCCGCCACGGCCTATACCATCGGCGGCCTGGCCTCTGCCATGGTGGGCCCTGCCATGGCCATCGCCATCGGCTACGCCCTTCAGGCCCCTCCTCTGGTGCTCTTCTCTCTGGCCCCTGTTGGCTATGCCACCAACATTCTGGGCGGCGCAGGCGGTCCTCTGGCCGTTCTGATCATTGCCATCGTGGCGGCTGAGTGCGGCAAGGCAGTCTCCAAGGAGACCAAGATCGACATTCTGGTGACCCCCATCGTCACCGTCCTGGTGGGTATCGGCCTGGCCTATGTGATCGCACCGCCCGTGGGTACGGCCGCTTCCTATGTGGGCAACCTCATCATGTGGGCCACCGAGCTGAAGCCCTTCCTTATGGGCGTCCTGGTGTCCGTCATTGTGGGCATTGCCCTGACCCTGCCCATCTCCAGCGCAGCCATCTGCGCGGCCCTGGGCCTCACCGGTCTGGCCGGCGGCGCTGCTGTGGCCGGCTGCTGCGCTCAGATGGTAGGCTTCGCCGTCCTCTCCTTCAAGGAGAACAAGTGGGGCGGTCTGGTGTCCCAGGGCCTTGGCACCTCCATGCTCCAGATGGGCAACATCGTCCGCAACCCCAAGATCTGGATCCCTCCCACGGTGGCCTCTGCCATCACCGGCCCCATCGCCACCTGCCTGTTCCATTTGCAGATGAACGGCACTCCCGTGTCCTCCGGCATGGGTACCTGCGGCATGGTGGGCCCCATCGGCGTGTACACCGGCTGGGTCAACGACGTGGCCGCCGGGGCCAAGATGGCCATTACCGGCATGGACTGGCTGGTCCTGATCCTTGTCTGCATCGTCCTTCCCGCCGTCCTCACCTGGCTCATCGGCATCCCCTGCCGGAAGCTGGGCTGGATCAAGGACGGAGACCTGAAACTGGATCAGTAACATAAGACCCTGACCAAAAGGTCAGGGTCTTATTTATGAAGCTGGGCCGGTGGCCCAATGAAGTGCGCCAAAGCGCATGAAGCGGCGGCCTTGTGGCCGCCATGAAGGAATGACCATAAAAAAAGGAACCGCCGAAGCGGTTCCTTTTTTTATATTGAGGCGTTACGCCTTGCAATCAAATTCAGTCCTGGTCGACGATGATGCCGTAGCCGCCGTCGTTGCGCTTATACACCAC
Organism: Ruminiclostridium sp.; assembly: GCA_017560855.1. GTDB lineage: Bacteria > Bacillota > Clostridia > Oscillospirales > Oscillospiraceae > Evtepia. Next base: position 9,426 of record JAFZEB010000142.1, on the reverse strand, counting down.
AGAGAATGCGCCGCCTTCGTCCTCGTTGCGGAAGGCAAAGAAGGTGTGGTTGACCAGGTTCATCTGGAGGATGGCCTCTTCCACAGTCATGGCACCAAAGAAGAAACGCTTGGTGCGCAGGACCTGGTAGCCGGGATCTTCTTCCACGTCTGCCTCGGGCACGAAGTATTCCTCGTTGGGAACTTCGAAGGCTTCCTTACGCAGGCGCTTTTCCAGGCGGGACTTGTTCTTGCGAAGCTGGCGCTCGATGGATGCAACAGCAGCATCGATGGAGACAAACATATCAGAGGTGCTCTCAGCCACGCGGATGACGGTAGAACCGGAACGGATGGTCACTTCCAGGATGTTCCGTCCCTTTTCAACACTGAAGACCACATTTACATCGGGCTCAGTCTTGAAGTAACGGTCCAGCTTGCCAATCTTCTTCTCAGCATAAGCGTGCACGCGGTTGGGGATGTTCACTTTCTTGTCGGTAAAGGTGAATTTCATATATGTCAGCTCCTTTCGTGGGGGTGTAAAAAGAGGTCGTCCTCTGTTTACATTCACAGTATATCACATTACTCCATAAAAGTCACGCCTTTTTTGCAAAAATCACAAAACAGATTTGAAAGTTAAAGAAAAACTAAGCATATCAACGGTTTTCGACGAGGTGCACCCTTGACGGATGGGAGAAAAAGGGATACCATAGTCCTGGCGGCAGGCAAGACCGCCCTGTGACATCGTTCATTCCATTCTCCTGCGTGTGCGCTCTCATCCCGGATGAGGGCGCGTTTTTTTATGCCTCCGAAAGAAATGTGTCGAAACAGGGGAATGGTCCCTTGTAATCATGTTGGGTTGTGGTATACTTTAACACAGGAATGAGCGAAATCCGTCGACACACAGCGGATTTGGTCCAACAAGAAAGGAGAAATCATATGGAAGCTTTCATTTCCAGCCTGATGGAACTGGCCACCGCCGTGGGCGGTAAGATCATCCTGGCCCTGGTGGTCCTCATCGTGGGCAGCGCCATCATCAAGAAGGCAGTCAAACTGGTGGCCAAGTGCAAGGGCCTTGACAAGGTGGAGGGCACGGTCCGCACCTTCGCCGTGAGCTTTGTGAAGATCGGCCTGTATGTGATCCTGGTGATCTCCATCATCGGCATCCTGGGCGTTCCCATGGCCTCTGTGGTGGCTGTGCTGGCCTCTGCCGGTGTGGCGGTGGGTCTGGCCCTCCAGGGTGCCCTGTCCAACCTGGCCGGCGGCATCATGCTCATGATCTTCCGTCCCTTCCGCCAGGGGGACTACATCGAAGCCGCCGGCGTGGACGGCGTGGTCCAGGAGGTCACCCTCTTCTACACTGTGCTGCTGTCCCTGGACAACAAGCGCATCACCGTGCCCAACGGCAGCCTCATGAACGCCAACGTGGTCAACTACTCCACCGAGGCCCTGCGCCGGGTGGACCTGACCTTCGGCTGCGCCAAGGGCGAGGCCCCTGCCGCCATCCAGGACCTCATGATGGAGGTTGTGAAGGCCAACGGCAAGGTCCTGGCCGATCCCGCTCCCTTCGCCCGCCTCAGCGGCGGCACCAACGAGGCCATGGAGTTCACCGTCCGTGCCTGGTGCAAGGGGGAGGACTACTGGGATGTGTACTTCGACCTGACCCAGGCCATCACCGAGGCCATGGGCGCCAAGGGCGTGCAGGCCCCTGCCGTCCGTGTGGTCACCCAGTAACACAGAGAATAAAAAAACCCGGAAGACCTTGGCTTAACAGTGATAAGGAACTAATTTTCCAATCAATTGTTGGCTGATGGTTTCCGGAGTGCATACGAATAAACCCCGCCTGATTTCCAACAGAAAGCCAGGCGGGATTTTCTCAATAATGTTATTTTTTATGATAGGCGAACCGGATTACCAGGAAAAAGCAGTTGGCATAAATAGTCATAGCATGGTATAATATGTCGTACAAAGAACTGAACATCATTATTTAATCCCTTGATAAAAATGTACACAAAATATAGTGGTTAAATGATCCTTCCCAAATGGCGCATCGTTCAACAAAAAAGAAATTTTGATAAGAAAGATATAATGAAAGGGGTGTTAATATGGACAAAAAAGTAGAAAAGTATTTTAAAGCTACATATCCTGATTACGGAGCTCTATCTTCAATATCTCAGAAAAAAGCTGATTTAGCAAAACAATTTATTGAAGAACACTTGCCTGATTTAGATTTAATGACGGAAGGTTTAAGATTATCATATAGAGAAAATGAACCATCGTTAGAAACACTTAGATTCGCATTATCTAAAGTAAAAGCAAATGTTTATACTGAAGCGCTGCATCCTAATTATAGAAAAGGTACATTTCTGGAGCAAAAAGCAGCTGCAAATGATCAAAGATTTATTTTAGCGAATCTTGATAAAATCGAAGCAATCCTGTACACATATTATGATGCTGTAAAAAATGGAGAAGCTCCGGAAATGTCACCTGAAGAAATGATTAAAAAGGGTGTAAAATCTGCTCGTGAGATGTTACAAAAATAACAATCATAATCACCATTCAAATGAACGCAGAAAACGGCGTAACCTTCGGGTTACGCCGTTTTCTGCGATAAAATAGTTACTTGGCACTATGAATCCTTGGTCTTCCGGGTTTTGTGTTGTTTAGCGATGGCCGCTGCGGCGGGAGCTGCGCTTTTCGGTCATGCGCAGGTCAGACAGCTTGCTGTCGGACATCTGCATGAACTGCTTCAGGCGGGCCTCGAAATCAGCGGGGCCTGCGTTCTGGGAAGCGGCTGCGGGAGCGGCGTTGCGGGGCTGGTAATTGCGGTCGCCGCCCTGGCGGGGGCCGTTGTTGTAGTTGTTGGAGCGGGGAGCACCCTCGCGGTCCTTGTTGAAACGGGGGGCACCTTCACGGTCCTTGTTGAAGGGGCGGTTGCCGCCGCCCTGACGGTCCCGCTGGGTGTTCTGGGGACGGGGAGGAGGGGGTGTGGCCTTCTTGATGGACAGATTGATGCGGCCTGCCTCGTCAATGCTCACGACCTTTACCTTGACCTCCTGGCCTTCCGTCAGGAAGTCCTTCACGTCGGCCACGTAGGAGTGGGCGATCTCAGAGATGTGGACCAGACCGGACCGTCCGCCGGGCAGGGACACAAATGCGCCGAATTTGGTGATACTTTTGATGTTTCCTTCCAGGATTGCGCCTACACTGATTTCCATATGTACTGAAAATCCTCCTCATTAAAATAGCGCTCACATACCATGAGCGGAAAGAGAGTGTTCTCTCTTAATCTGTGATGTAAAAGACCCGGTCGTGGGGGGAGACCAGGCCCAGCTTTTCCCGGGCGATGTCTTCCACGAAGTCGGGGTTATCGCGGTTTTCGATGGCGTTGGACAGCTCGGTGTTGTACTGTTCCTGTTCGGCCAACTGTTCGGTCAGGATCTCCACCTCTGCCTTGGCGGCGGAGATCTCCTGGCGGACACTGATCAGCGAGTAGATCATGTAAGCCAGAAGCAGGATCAGCAGGACCCTCCCGAGAAGACCAACCTTTTTTGAGCGAAACACTGAGGTTCGCCTCCCTTTCTGGTTCGCTGGGGCAAGGAGACTTGCCGGGGTTTTCACGTCTTAGATGGTATATTTTACTCCAAGGAGGGGAAAAAGAAAAGGCTTTTTTTACAGAAAAACGTACCTGTTGAGCTGTTTTCGCCAACGGGGCCAGGAGGATTAAAAATGTTTTGCGGAATGGCCTGACGACCAGGTCCAGGAGCCGCCGGAGGAAGGGGCTGACCAGGAGGAAGTACCACCCGCCCCCCAGGGCCAGGGCGGCCAGGGTGTAGAGCCTGACCTGACCGTTCTCCCAGCAGGTGGCGGTGAGGAAGAGGGTCAGGCAGACCGCCAGCCAGAAGAGGAGGTCCAGCAGACCCCGGAGGGGGGGGAAGGGAAGAAGAAGCCGGGGCAGGCGGAGCAGGTCATAGAGAAGCCCCAGGGCCCCTCCCAGGGACAGACAGAGGAGGAAGATCTGAACCTGCAGGAGGGGGGAGAGGGCCAGACTCATGCCCGGAAGAGGCGGGCCAGGAAGCTCCCGCCCCGGGGGTCTTCCTCTTCGTAGGTGAGGGCGTCCACCTGGCCCTCCACCAGCAGGTCGCCTCCGTCCAGGCTGAGTTTTTCAATGTGCAGGCCATCCCCCCGGATGGCCAGGGCCCCCTGGCTGGTGGTGAGAAGGATGGAGGACTCGTCAAAGCTCTCCACGCTGTTCACGCCGGAAATGGTGAGGCGGCGGCGGTTTTCCAGGTGGAGGCGGTGGGGGGAAGATTCGTGATCGGACATAGAGATCCCTTCCTTTCTGGTTTACTTGAGAAAGGATATGCAGAAGATGGAGAGAAAATATCCCCCACGCATCACAAAGGGAGAACGGGCAAGGTTCTAAGTTATTAAAAATCAGGTTATTCTCTCTGGTTATTAGGTGGTCATTCCTGCAAAAAGGTCGTGACAAAAATGAAAACCCCTTTTGCCAAATCTGCAAAAGGGGTTTTGCTGGTGGGGAGTTATCCACAGAGTTTTACACCTCAGATAGAGTGAAGGTAAACTCGGTGAAGCCGTCCTGGCTGGTGACGGTGATGTCCTCCTTGTAGGTGTTCAGGATGGTTTTCACGATATACAGGCCCAGGCCGACGCCTTCCTTGTGGGCCGAGCGGGAGCCGTCGGCCTTGTGGAAGCGGTCGAAGATATGGGTCAGCTGCTGGGGCGGGATGGTCTCGCCCTGGTTGCCGATGGCGATATAGGCCTTGCCTCGCTGGGTGGTGATCTTCAGGGTCAGCAGGCCCTTGGGAGAGGCGAACTTCACGGCGTTGTCCAGCAGGTTGTAGCACACCTGGGTGACGGCGTCCGGGTCGCCCCAGACCATCACAGGGCCGTCGGGCAGGTCGGTCTGGACATCCAGATCCTTCTCGGTGATCTTGGCCTCCAGGCTCACCAGGACCCGCAGGAGGACCTCCAGCACGTCGAACTGCTCCTGGGCGGCCACACGTTCCGAGGACTGGAGCCGGGAGAGCTCCAGCATCCGGCGGACCAGACGGGACAGGCGGCGGGTCTCCGAGGAGATGACCTGGAGGGATTCCCGCTCCTTCTCCGGGGGGATGGTGCCGTCCAGGATGCCCTCGGCAAAGCCGGCGATGGTGGTCATGGGGGTCTTGAGCTCGTGGGAGACATTGGCCACGAACTCGCTGCGCTTCTGCTCGGCCTGGGCCAGGGAGTCGGCCATGGCGTTGAAGGCCTGGGCCAGCTCGCCGATCTCGTCGGTGCGGCTGGCGTACTCGGTGAAGCGGGTCTCAAACTCCCCCCGGGCGAACTTGTTGGCCGCTTTGCTCATGCTCTTCAGGGGGTCGATGATCCGCTGAACGGCCACCGAGCACAGGAGGATGGAGACCAGCAGGACGGCGGCTGCCGTCACCAGGAAGAGCTGGAAGGTGTTTTCCAGGAAGGTCAGGGCGGCGGTGGCGTCCGAGGCCACGAAGAGGATGCCCAGGGGGCTGGAGCTGGTGATCTGCTCCCGGGTGAAGGGGTCCACCGTGTAGGTGACGATGGGCACGCCGGTGACGAAGCACTCCGAGGGCAGAAGGTTATTGAAGGTGGTGGTGCCGCTGTAGGCATTCTTCTCGATCAGCTGGTCCACCACCCACTCCGGCACATAGGCCCCCTGGATGGAGTAATCCTCCGACAGGTTGGTGCCGGTGGCGTAGAGGATCCGGCCGTCGGGCTGGCACAGGAGGATGGTGGAGTCGGAGATCATGGCCACCGAGGCCAGGTAGGACCGGAAATTCTGGCTGGAGAGGGTCATGCCGTCGCTGATGGCCGAGTTGGCGTAGGCCGAGATGTAGGAGATGTTCCGCTCGGCGGCCTTCTGGCTCTCGTTCTGCTGGTAGCGGAAGGAGAGGGCCAGGAAGCTGGTGCCCAGGAGGGTCATGGAGAAGACGATGAGGCAGATGATGAGGGTCAGCTGCCGGGTGTACATGCTGGTCTGCTTGGGCCGGGCACTCTGGTGAGCGGTCTGCCGGGCCTGCTGGACCTGCTTGGCCTGTTGGGCCTGGGCTTTCTGTTGGGCTTTTTCGGTCATAGGCGGGCCTCTTATCCGTTCAGGAGCTCAAACTTGTAGCCCACGCCCCAGACGGTCTTCAGGGACCACTGGTCGCTGACCCCTTCCAGCTTTTCCCGCAGACGCTTGATGTGCACGTCCACCGTGCGGGAGTCGCCGAAGTAGTCAAAGCCCCAGACCTCGTCCAGCAGCTGGTTGCGGGTAAAGACCCGATTGGGGGAGGAGGCCAGGTGGAAGAGCAGTTCCAGCTCCTTGGGGGGCGTGTCGATGCGGGTGCCCTTGACCTCCAGTTCGTAGGAGTCCAGGTTGATGACCAGGCCGTCGAAGGTCAGGCGGCGGGCCTTGACCTCCTCGTCTCCCAGGCGGCGGAGGACGGCGTGGACACGGGCCAGCAGCTCCTTCATCTCAAAGGGCTTGACCATGTAGTCATCGGCACCCATCTCCAGACCGGCCACCTTGTCGATGGTCTCACCCTTGGCGGTGAGCATGATGATGGGGGTGGAGTCGGTCTCCCGGATCTTGGCGCAGACCGACCAGCCGTCCATGACGGGGAGCATGATGTCCAGCAGGACCAGGTCGGGGCGGAAGGCCCGGTAGAACTCCAGGGCTTTGCCGCCGTCGTCGGCCACCATCGTTTCGTAGCCTTCCTTCTTTAAGTAGAGGTTCACCAGTTCGGCGATGTTGTTGTCGTCCTCTACGATGAGAACCTTTCTTGCCATATACAAAAACACCTCTTTCTGTGGAATGTTCTGAGGATAGGATAACAGAAAAGTTTGAACAAATCTGCTGTTTGGGTGCATTATATCACAAATTTCTTTCCGGTGGTATAGAAAGGTGGGGGCAGGGGCATAGTAGGGAGGAACCTTTCAGAAAGGAGAGAGCAGCATGAACGAAAAGAAGGATTACAAGTCCTCTTCCAGCCAGTCCGGCCAGGGCCAGCAGAAGAAGGAGCAGCGGAAGTCTTCCGGTACCGCCAAGTCTGGCAACTAAACAGCGAAGATGTGGCCCGGGGCCGATGCAGAACAGCATCGGCCCCGGGCTTTTTGCGCTTTCGTTTGCAAAAGCGTTCCAGGGAAAAGTCGGGACAGGAGGGAACGGGTGGGGACAGGCAAAATCAATCCGAAAATTATTTTTTGAAACGTGTACGTTTGCGTACACGAAACCCCGTTTTTTCGCCTATTAGTGAAAGGAGTTTTGCCTATGCATGAAACAAACGTAAGCAGAGAAGAGGTCCTCCGGCGGATGCTGGCCCTGGCCGCCGGGAAGGCCAACGACCCGGTGAAGCTGGCCTATCTGCCCGAAGAGGACCGGGACAAGCTGGCCCGGCTGGACCTGGGATGCCTCACCGAGTTCAAGCGGAACGCCAACGGCACGGTGGAGATGAAGTTCGTGGACCGGGCGGCCATCTTCGTAAAAATCCTGGAACAGCTGAAGGAGGAGGCCAACGACGGCCCTGCCGCCTTCCTCCGGGCCCTGGACGGGGGCGGTGAGGTCCAGACCGACCTGGTCTCCCGACGATGATCCAGACCTTTTCCCCCAAGCAGAGGGCGGTCCTGGGCTGGTGGCGCCAGGGGGCGGACACCCAGGGGATGGATGCCATCATCTGTGACGGGGCGGTGCGAAGCGGGAAGACCCTCTGTCTGGGCCTGTCCTTCTTCCTCTGGTCCATGGCCCGGTTCCACCGGCAGCAGTTCGCCCTCTGCGGCAAGACCACCGAGTCGGTCCGGCGGAACCTGCTGTCCAGCGTCCTCCCTCTGTTGGAGGAGCTGGGCTTCACCTGGGAGGAGAAGGTCTCCCGGAACTGGATGAAGGTCCGGTTGGGGAGCCGGGAGAACACCTTCTACCTCTTTGGGGGCAAGGACGAGGGGAGCGCATCCCTCATCCAGGGGGTCACCCTGGCGGGGGTCCTGCTGGATGAGGTGGCCCTCATGCCCCGGTCCTTTGTGGAACAGGCCTGCGCCCGATGCTCCGTGACGGGGGCCAGGTTCTGGTTCTCCTGCAACCCTGAGGGACCGGGCCACTGGTTCTACAAGGAGTGGATCTGCAAGGCCCAGGAGCGGCGGGCCCTCCACCTGCGGTTCTTCATGGAGGACAACCCCGCTCTCACCGAGGAGACCCGCCAGCGCTATGAGCGGGCCTTTCAGGGGGCCTTCTACCGCCGGTTCGTCCTGGGGGAGTGGACGGCAGCCGAGGGGCTGGTCTACGACTTCTTCGACGAGAGCCTAGTGAAAGAGCCCCCGGCGGGAGAGGCGGCCGAGTGGGTCATCTCCTGCGACTACGGCACCCTGAACCCCACCTCCATGGGCCTGTGGGGGAAGTACGACGGGGTGTGGTACCGGGTGAAGGAGTACTACTACGATGCCCGGGCGGCCAAACGCCAGCAGACCGACCAGGAGTACGCCCAGCGGCTCCGGGAACTGGCGGGAGGCCGGGACATCCGGGCGGTGGTGGCCGACCCCTCGGCGGCCTCCTTTCTGGAGGTCCTGCGCCGGGAGGGGTGGCCGGTGCAGAAGGCCAAAAACGAGGTCCTGTCGGGCATCCGTCTCACTGCCGACGCCCTGAAGACCGGGCAGGTGGTCATCTGCACCCCCTGTGCCGATGCCATCCGGGAGTTCGGTTCCTACTGCTGGGATCTGTCCGACGGGGACAAGGACCGGGTGAAGAAGCAGTTCGACCACGCCATGGATGAGATCCGGTACTTTGTGGCCACCATCGTGGCTGGGGAGGCCGGGGGCTTCTGGGCCGGGGTGGTGGAGCGAACGAGATGAAAGGAGGTACACAATGCCATTATTCAAACGAGAACGGCGGGAGGAGGTGAGACCCTCGGTGGTCCAGATGCGCCAGACCGACCGCCATCCCTTCCGGCTGGTGGACGGATACATCCCCCTCCACCAGCCGGAGTTCAGCCTCTACCGGTCCATCCGGGAGGCCATTCCCGTGGTGGATGCCGCCATTCTGAAGCTGGTCCGGCTCACTGGCGGGGTCTCTGTTTCCTGCCAGGACAAAGGGGCCGAGGGGGCGCTGAACGAATTTTTGCGGACCGTCCCTGCCGGGTGGAACCAGCGGGGCATCCAGGCCTTTCTGGACTGCTACCTGGACTGCCTGCTCACCTGCGGACGGGCGGTGGGGGAGATCGTTCCCAGCCGGGACGGGCGGGGGATCGCCGCCGTCCTCTGCGGGAACGTGTCCGACATTGAGGTGAAGGAGGAGGGGTCTCCACTGGACATCCTTCTGGCCCTGCGGCGGCCCGACGGCACCACGGAGGTGCTGCCCCGGCAGGACCTGCTCCTCTTCACCCCCTACAGCCCCAGCCCGGAGAACCCCTACGGGGTCTCCCTCCTCCACAGCATGCCCTTTCTG
>JAFZEB010000141.1 GCA_017560855.1 Ruminiclostridium sp. | reverse complement strand
GCCACCCACTGCATGGAGGACATCGACACCGAGTTCGTCAAGGTCGTGAGTGACGGCGACGTGATGGTGGGAGGCTTCAACTTCGGCTGCGGCTCCTCCAGGGAGCACGCCCCCATGGTCATCAAGGAGTCCGGCATCTCCTGCGTCATCGCAAAGACCTTCGCCCGCATCTTCTACCGCAACGCCATCAACATCGGCCTGGCCATCATGGAGTGCCCCGAGGCCAGCGAGAAGATCGAGGCTGGCGACGAGGTTGCTGTGGACTTCGACACCGGTGTCATCACCAACGTCACCAAGGGTGAGACCTATCAGTCCCTGCCCTTCCCCGAGTTCATCAAGGAGATCATCCAGGCCGGCGGCCTGATGTCCTCCATCAAGGACAAGCAGTAAGGGAGGACGCGGACATGAATTACAATATCGCTGTGATCCCCGGCGACGGCATCGGCCCCGACATCGTGGAGCAGGCCGTGAAGGTCATGCGCAAGGTGGGCGACAAGTTCGGCCACACCTTCACCACCAAGACCGTGCTGGCCGGCGGCGCTGCCATCGATGCCACCGGCGGCTGCCTGCCCCAGGAGACCATCGACGTCTGCAAGGCTTCCGATGCCGTCCTGCTGGGCGCTGTGGGCGGCCCCAAGTGGGACAACCTCCCCGGCGGCGAGCGTCCTGAGCGTGCTCTGCTGGGCATCCGCAAGGAGCTGGGCCTCTTTGCCAACATCCGTCCCGCCGTCATCTTCGAGGAGCTGGCCGATGCCTCTCCCCTGAAGGCCGAGATCCTCTCCGGCGGTCTGGACATCGTGGTGGTCCGTGAGCTCACCGGCGGCATCTACTTCGGCGAGCGCGGCACCAAGGAGACCGACATGGGTCCCGCCGCCTACGACGTGGAGATGTACTCCGAGGGTGAGGTCCGCCGCATTGCCAAGGTGGCTTTTGACATGGCCATGAAGCGGAACAAGAAGGTCACCAGCGTGGACAAGGCCAACGTTCTGGACTCCTCCCGCCTGTGGAGACGCGTGGTGGAAGAGGTTGCCAAGGACTACCCTGAGGTCACCCTGAACCACATGTACGTGGACAACGCTGCCATGCAGCTGGTCCGCAACCCCCGTCAGTTCGACGTGATCGTCACCAGCAACATCTTTGGCGACATCCTGTCCGACGAGGCCAGCCAGATCACCGGTTCCATCGGTATGCTCCCCTCCGCCTCTCTGGCAGAAGGCAATTTTGGCATGTATGAGCCCATCCACGGCTCTGCCCCCGACATTGCCGGTCAGGACAAGGCCAACCCCACCGCCACCATCCTGTCCATCGGCATGATGCTGCGCTACACCTTCGGCCTGGGTGCCGAGGCGGATGCCATCGACGCCGCTGTGAAGGCCGTTCTGGCCAAGGGCTACCGGACCCCCGACCTGTACACCGGCGAGGGCACCCTGGTGGGCACCGCTGAGATGGGCAGACTCATTGCTGAGGAAATCTAAAACAAGTGAATGCGAAGCCCAGTTTTACCGGGCTTCGCATTCAGTGCGTTTGCAGCCTGCTGCGCGCGCCCTTTGGGCACACTAGCAGGCCGAGAAGAATTTTTTCCGATGCGCATGTCACCGGAAAAAATGATTTGATTTTCTTTGCTGCCTGCGGGCAGCAAACTCTGCGAGGCAAAAAAGAAACGGCGCGAAAGTGCCGTTTCTTTTTTTAGGAAAAGCCTTGTGGATTTCGTATAAAAGAGGTATGATAGTATTTCGAAAAATTTCTGTTGGAAGACAGGAAAAGAGGCTATTCCCTCTTTACTTTATCACGGTAGAGTGATAAAATGTCTTCGATCCAAAGGTAACACAGAAAGGGGTAACCACCCATGGAATTTGACTGGAACATCCTCCGCAGCGGTGAACAGACCATCTACCGTCTGCGTGGTTTATATGAGAAGTACGGCTACCGCCGTTTCAAGATGAGCAAGTTCGAGGAGTACGACCTGTACGTCCGCAACAAGGACTTCCTCATCAGCGACCGGATGATCACCTTCACCGATGCTCGGGGCATCCTCATGGCCCTGAAGCCCGACGTGACCATCTCCATCGTGAAGAACACACGGGAGAACGAGCCCGGCCCCCGGAAGGTTTATTACAATGAGAACGTCTACCGCACCAGCCAGGGTGACGGCACCTTCCAGGAGATCATGCAGACCGGCCTGGAGTGCATCGGTGAAGTGGACCTGTACCACATCTATGAGGTCATGGCCCTGGCCGTTCAGAGCCTTCAGACCATCAGCCCGGACTACGTCCTGGACGTGTCCCACATGGGTCTGGTCTCCGGTTTCATGGAGGCCGCCGGGGTGGCTGAAGCCGACTACCCCGAGATCCTGGAGGCCGTTCGGGAAAAGAACGCCGCCGCTCTGCGGGCCTTCTGCCAGGAAAAGGCCATGAGCCCCACCGTCACTGGGCTTCTGGAGAAGCTCATCACCACCTACGGCACCATGGAGACCGTCCTGGCCGAGCTGGCTCCCCTGTGCATGGGGGGCATCAAGACCCGCCAGGCCTGGGAGGAGCTGAACACCATCTGCACTCTGCTCAAGGCCAACGGCCTGGGCGACAAGGTCTACCTGGACTTCTCCGTGGAGGGCGGCATGGACTACTACAGCGGCATCGTCTTCCGGGGCTTCATCAAGGGTCTGGCAGCCGGGGTCCTGTCCGGCGGTCAGTATGATAAGATGGTGGAGAAGATGGGCAAGCGCTGCGGCGCCATCGGCTTTGCCATTTACCTGAATGAGCTGGACCGCCTTCGCCCCGCCGATGACCAGTGGGACGCCGACGTGCTGGTCCTCTACGACCAGAAAACCGACCTGACCACCCTCACCGGGAAGCTGGCTTCCCTGGCGGCAGAGGGTAAGAAGGCCCTGGCCCGGAAGGAGCCCCAGAGCCTGCGGGTCAAGGAAACCATTGACATGAGAGGAGGGGAGCAGGCATGAGCGATTTTCTGAATGTGGCCCTGCCCAAGGGCCGACTGGGCGAGAAGGTCTACGCCATGTTCGCCAAGGCAGGCTTCCCCTGCGACGAGCTTCTGGACCCCAAGCGGAAGCTCATCTTTGAAAACCCCGAGGCCAAAGTCCGCTACTTCTGGGTCAAGCCCTCGGACGTGGCCGTCTACGTGGAGCGGGGTGCCGCCGACGTGGGCGTGGTGGGTAAGGACATCCTGCTGGAGTACGAGCCCGACATCTACGAGCTGCTGGATCTGAACGTGGGCAAGTGCCGCATGTGCGTGGCCGCCAAGAACGACTTCCGGGATGACCCCGACCGCATCCTTCGTGTGGCCACCAAGTTCTCCCGGATCGCCCGGAACTTCTACGCCAGCCGGAGCCGTGACATCGACATCATCCACCTCCAGGGTTCTATTGAGATCGCCCCCATTCTGGACATGACCGACGTCATCGTGGATATCGTGGAGACCGGTTCCACCCTGAAGGAGAACAACCTGAGTCCCATTGAGACCATCGTGCCCATCAGCGCACGTTTCATTGCCAATAAAGTCAGCTATAAGTTTAAGCACGAGGCCATTCAGCGGCTCTACGAGAGCCTTGCTGACCAGGTGGCCGCCAAGGAGGCAGAAACAAAATGATTCGCATTTTAAAAGAAGAAGAAGTCAGCCGTGACGCCATTTTTGCCCGGGAAGATCCCGTGGAGAGCGTGGAGGCCCCTGTCCGTGCCATCATCGAGGACGTGAAGGCCAACGGCGACGCAGCTTTGAAGAAGTATACCAAGGAATTTGACGGGGCAGACATCACCTCTGTGGAGGTGGGCGCAGGCTCCATCGACGACGGTTTCCGCAACGCCGACCCCTTCCTGGTGGATATCCTCTACCGTGCCGCCGAGCGTGTGGCCGCCTTCCACCAGCACCAGGTCCGCAACAGCTTCATCGTCAACGAGGAGTCCGGCATTGTTATGGGCCAGAAGGTCATTCCTCTGGAGAGAGTGGGCCTGTACATCCCCGGCGGCACCGCCGCTTATCCCTCCAGCGTGGTCATGAACTGCATTCCCGCCAAGCTGGCCGGGGTCAAGGAGATCTTCATGGTCACGCCCCCTGACAAGAACGGCAAGATCCACCCCAACATCCTGGCAGCTGCCCGGATCTGTGGTGTGAACCGTGTCTTCCGTGTGGGTGGCGCCCAGGCCGTGGCCGCTCTGGCCTACGGCACCGAGACCATCCCCAAGGTGGACAAGATCGTGGGCCCCGGCAACCAGTACGTGGCCGAGGCCAAGAAGCAGGTCTTCGGCAAGGTGGGCATCGACATGGTGGCCGGTCCCAGCGAGATCCTGGTCATCGCCGACGGCAAGAATAACCCCCAGGTGGTGGCTGCTGACCTGCTGAGCCAGGCGGAGCATGATGTGAACGCCTCCGCCGTTCTGGTCACCGACAGCGAGGAGCTGGCTGTGGCTGTTCAGGCTGCCATTGAGGAGCAGCTGCCCAAGCTGAAGCGCCAGGACATCGCCCGTGCCTCCATCGAGAACAACGGCAAGATCATCATTGCCAAGTCCATCGCCTCTGCCATCCAGATCTCCAACGAGATCGCTCCCGAGCATCTGGAACTGTGCATCGACGAGCCCTTCGAGTGGCTGGACAAGATACGCCACGCCGGTTCCATCTTCATGGGCCGCAACTGCCCCGAGGCTCTGGGCGACTACTTCGCCGGTCCCAACCACACCCTGCCCACCAGCGGCACGGCCCGGTTCTCCAGCCCCCTGTCCGTGGACGACTTTGTGAAGAAGACCCAGTACACCTACTACACCAAGGATGCCCTGGCCGTGGCCCAGCAGTCCGTGTCCCACTTCGCCAAGCAGGAGGGCCTGACCGCTCACGCCCGGTCCATCGACATCCGCTTCGACCCCAATGTGATGGGAGAATGATACCATGAGCCGATTCCTCAGCCCCAAGTATGCCAAACTGGAGGCATACACCCCCGGCGAACAGCCCCGGGACAAACAGTATATCAAGCTCAACACCAACGAGTCCCCCTATCCCCCTTCCCCTCAGGTGCTGGATGCCCTGACCAGAAAGGATGTGGAGGATCTGCGCCTGTATTCCGATCCCGAAGGGGCCGCCCTGCGGGAGAAGCTGGCCAAGCTCTACGGGGTGGAGCCGGGGAACGTCTTTTTGTCCAACGGCTCTGACGATATCCTGAACTTCGCCTTCATGGCCTTTGCCAATGACGGGGCCGTCTTCCCCGGTCTGACCTACAGCTTCTATCCCGTCTTTGCCGACCTCCACGGGGTGGCATACGACACCGTTCCCCTGAAAGAGGATTTCTCCGTGGACGTGGACGGCATGAAGGGCACCGGGAAGTTCACCGTCCTGGCCAACCCCAACGCCCCCACCGGCCTGGCCCTGCCCCTGGAGAATGTGGAGGAGATCATCGCCTCCAACCCCGACCAGGTGGTGGTCATCGACGAGGCCTATGTGGACTTCGGTGCCGAATCCGCCGCCAGCCTGGTGGACAAGTACGAGAACCTGCTGGTGGTCATGACCTATTCCAAGTCCCGGTCCATGGCCGGCGCCCGCCTGGGCTTTGGACTGGCCAGCCGTCCCATCATCCAGGACCTGGAGAAGATCAAGTATTCCACCAACCCCTATAACGTCAACCGCCTGACCCTGAAGCTGGGTGAGGCTGCCGTTGATTCTGATGAATACTTCCGGGAGAATGCCCGGAAGATCATGGACACCCGGGAAAAGACCGCCGCTGCCCTGAAGGAGCTGGGCTTCACCATGCCCGACTCCAAGACCAACTTCCTCTTTGTGAAGCGGGAGGGGCTGGACGGCGGCGTCCTGTACCAGAAGCTCAAGGACCGGGGTGTCCTTATCCGCCACTTCTCTGATCCCCGAATCGCCCAGTACAACCGGGTGACCATCGGCACCCCCGAGGAGATGGCCGCCTTCCTGGAGGGCGTGAAAGAAATCATGAAGGAGGAGGGTCTGGCATGAGACAAGCCAACATCACCCGGAAGACCGGGGAGACCGACATCGTCCTGAACCTGAATTTAGACGGAGGACCCGCCGTCATCCAAACCGGCGTGGGCTTCTTTGACCATATGCTCTCTGCCTTTGCCCGCCACGGCGGCTTCGGCCTGGAGGTTACCTGTACCGGTGACACCTGGGTGGATGACCACCACTCGGTGGAGGACGTGGGCATCTGTTTGGGCGATGCCTTTGCCCAGGCCCTGGGCGATATGCGCGGGGTGGAGCGGTTTGGCCACTTCATTCTGCCCATGGACGAAGCCCTTGTCCTTTCTGCTGTGGATCTGTCCGGCCGGGGGATGCTCTGCTGGGAGGCAGAGATGCCCACGGAGAAGGTGGGTACCTTCGACACTGAACTGGTGAAGGAGTTCTGGCTGGCCTTTGTCCGCCGGGCCAACTGCACCCTGCACATCCGCAAACTGGCCGGTGAGAACAGCCACCACATCATAGAGGGCATCTTCAAGTCCGTGGCCCGGAGCCTGAAGATGGCCGTGAAGACCAACGGCACCGATGAGGTGCCGTCTACCAAGGGCATTTTAGTTTGATAGAAACAAGGCTTCTCCCTGGGGAGAAGCTGTCACCGAAGGTGACTGATGAGGGGGAAAGTTTGCGAAAACCGCCCTCATCCGTCCCGGCTTTGCCGGGCCACCTTCTCCCAGAGGGAGAAGGCTGATAGGAGGAACACATATGATCGCTGTCATTGATTACGGCGTGGGAAACCTGTTTTCCCTCTGCCGTTCCTTAGAAGCCATCGGCCAGGAGCCGGTGGTCACCGGGGACCCGGAGCTGCTGCGGAAGGCAGACAAGCTCTTCCTCCCCGGCGTGGGCGCCTTTGCAGACGCCCGGGAAAAGCTCCGCCAGAGCGGTCTGGAGGAGGTCATCAAGGAGGAAGTGGCCAAGGGCAAGCCCATCATGGGTATCTGCCTGGGTATGCAGCTCCTCTTTGAGGAGAGCCAGGAGTTCGGCACCTGGGAGGGCTTAGGTCTTATCCCCGGCAAGGTGGTCACCATGGAGGGGGTCATCCCTGCCCACTACAAGGTGCCCCACATTGGCTGGAATGAACTCCACTTCCCCCAGGGTGACCGTCACCCTCTGCTCAAGACCGTGGAGGAGGGGGACTGTGTCTACTTCGTCCACACCTTCTACGCTACGGAATGTGACGATGCCGTCATTGCCACCGCAGAGTACGGGGCAGAACTCACCGCCGCCGTTGCCCGGGGCAACGTGATGGGCTGTCAGTTCCACCCGGAAAAGAGCGGTGACGTGGGCCTGTCCATTCTGCGTACTTTCTGCGAGGGGGACTGGTGAGATGAAAATTTTTCCTGCCATTGACCTCTTCGGCGGTCAGGCCGTCCGCCTGTATAAGGGCGACTACGACCAGATGACCGTCTACGATCCCGAGCCCCTGAACACCGTGCGCAAGTTCGAGGCTGCCGGGGCGACCAATCTCCACCTGGTAGACCTGGAAGGGGCCAAGACCGGCCAGACCACCAACCTGCCCACCATCGAGAAGCTGGCCGCCAACACCGGCCTGTTCATCGAGGTGGGGGGCGGCATCCGCAACATGGACACCGTCCGCCGCTACCTGGAGGCCGGTGCCAGCCGGGTCATCCTGGGTACCGCCGCCGTCACCGATCCCGACTTCCTGGCCGCCGCTGTGGCCGCCTACGGGGATAAGATCGCCGTGGGCGCCGACCTGAAGGACGGCAAGGTGGCCATCAAGGGCTGGCTGGAGACCAGCCAGGAGGGCTGGGAGGCCTTCTTTGACAAGATGCAGGCCCTGGGGGTATCCACCATCATCTGCACGGATATCTCCAAGGACGGGGCCATGCAGGGCACCAACCGGGAGCTGTATAAGCTGCTGGCCCAGAAGTACACCATGAATCTCAGTGCCTCCGGCGGAGTTTCCTCCCTGGAGGATATCCAGGCCCTGAAGGCCGCCGGGGTCCACGGGGCCATCATCGGCAAGGCCTACTACACCGGGGCCATTGACCTGGCCCAAGCGGTGAAGCTGGGGGAAGGAGAGTAAGCCATGATCACAAAACGCATCATCCCCTGCCTGGACGTGAAGAACGGCCGGGTGGTGAAGGGGGTCAACTTTGAGGGGCTCAACGATGTCAGCTCCCCCATCGAGCTGGCCGAGTACTACACCAAGAGCGGCGCAGACGAGCTGGTCTTCTATGACATCACCGCTTCCGCTGAGGGCCGTGGCCTCTTTACCGACATCCTGCGGGAGACCGCCAGCCGGGTCTTCATTCCCCTGACCGTGGGCGGCGGCATCAATACCATTGAGGACTTTGACCGGGTGCTGAAATGCGGTGCCGACAAGGTCAGCGTCAATTCCGGTGCCATCCGGAACCCCGACCTGGTTCACCAGGCCGCCAAGCTCTACGGCGACCAGTGCGTGGTGCTGTCCGTGGATGTCAAGCGGGTGGACGGCGTGTTCCGGGTCTTCGCCAAGGGCGGCCGGGAAAATACCGGCATGGAGGCCATCAGCTGGATCAAAAGATGCGTTGCCAACGGCGCCGGTGAAGTGGTGGTCAATTCCATCGACACCGACGGCGTGAAGCAGGGCTTCGACATCGAAATGCTGGATGAGGTCTGCCAGGCGGTGAACGTTCCCGTCATCGCCTCCGGCGGCGCCGGCTGCATCGATGATTTTATCAAGCTGTTCCATTCTTTGCCCAAGGTGGATGCGGGTCTGGCCGCTTCCATTTTCCACTTCGGCGAAGTGTCCATTTCTGACCTCAAGAGAGCGATGGCCGGAGCCGGTATCCCCACCCGTTTATAAGGAGTAAATTTCTATGATGCAGATCGAAAATTTGAAGTTTGACGAAAAGGGCCTGATCCCCGCCATCGTGGTGGACGCGGTGACCAAGCGGGTGCTGACCTTGGCCTATATGAACAAGGAGAGCCTGGCCATCTCCATGGAAAAGGAGCTGACCTGTTTCTTCAGCCGCTCCCGTGAGGCTCTGTGGATCAAGGGCGAGACCAGCGGCAACTATCAGCACATCGTTTCCATCACCGCCGACTGCGACGGTGACGCGCTGGTGGTGATGGTGGAGCCGGAAGGCCCCGCCTGCCATTTAGGCACCACCTCCTGCTTTGAATACCCCGTGTTCCAGAGCGAAAACCGCCACGAATTTTCCTATCAGGGCCTGATGGATCTGATCCGGGGCCGGAAGGAGGAGCAGAAGGAAGGCTCCTACACCACCTACCTGTTCCAGAAGGGCTTAGACAAGATCCTCAAAAAAGTGGGCGAAGAGTGCACCGAGGTGATCATTGCCGCGAAAGACCACGACCGGCCGGAGACCATCTACGAGATCGCCGACCTGGCCTACCACGTGATGGTGCTGATGATCCAGGAGGGCATCTCCCTGGAGGACATCCATAAGGAGCTGGCTTCCCGCCATGTCATCGACCACAAGGTCAAGCAGGAAAAAATGACCGGTAAATAATAAAAAAGAGCACCCTCCAGGGTAATGTCATTTAGTTAAGAGGAAAGTCCTCTGCAGCACACTTTCTGTGATGCAGGGGGCTTTTTTCTTGCGAAAT
>JAFZEB010000140.1 GCA_017560855.1 Ruminiclostridium sp. | reverse complement strand
GCCTGCTCGAACTCCTTGGGGTCGGGGGATTTGACCACTACCACCCGCCTGGCTACACCTTTTACCATGGATACCACTCCTTTCCGTTGATAACAGTATGGACGGGGAGTGGGTGGTTTATACCCTGGATGCTCCATATCATGGCCCCCTCCGGGAGGGGGCTGTCAGCGAAGCTGACTGGGGGAGAATGCGAACTCCCTCCGTCCCGCCTGACGGCGAGCCACCTCCCTCTGAGAGGGAGGCTAAAAAAGCGGACTGCAGATGCAGTCCGCAATTCACTTGAGGGAGCCCAGCGAAGGGGTCTCTCAAGTCAAAGGTCCTCGTGGTACAGGGCCCGTTTGCGGCTGGCCAAGTAGTTCAGGTTCTCCAGGGGGAACTTCCGCAGAGACATGTCCACGGTGAAGTAGAGCTCGGTCTCCTCCTGGGTGTCGGCCTCGGCCAGGAACTTGCCGGTGGGGTCATAGGCGCAGCTCTGGCCGCAGTAGTGGAACCGCTTTTCGTGGCCCACGTAGTTGCAGTACAGGGTGGGGACCATGTTCTCCATGGCCCGGGCCCGCATATACACGGCGTGGTAGTCCTCAAAGGGGAACATGTTGGCGCCGCACATGCAGATGATCTCCGCCCCGTCCAGAGCCAGGGAGCGGGCGGTCTCGGGGAACTCGCCGTCGTAGCACACCAGCAGGCCCATGCGGCCGAAGGAGGTGTCGAAAGCCCGGTGGGACTGGGCGTCGCCGGGGTCGAACATCTTTTCCTCGCCGCCAAACATGTGGGTCTTATGGGCGGCCCCCTTGATGGTGCCGTCCCGGTCGATCATGACCACGGAGTTGTGGGGCTTGCCGTTGGGGTCGGTGATGGTGGGCAGGCCCACCACCACGCCCATAGAATATTCCTTGGCCTTGGCTTTCAGCACGGCCAGGGCTTCGCCGGTCTCCAGGTTCTCGGCCAGCTCCCGGAGCTGATCCTTGACGAAGTAGCCGGTGAGGAACATTTCGGGCAGGAGAATCAGGTCCACCCCCTTGGCGTGGGCTTCTTCCATCCAGGCCAGAGCCCGGTTCAGGTTGGCCTCCTTGTCATAGGGCAGGGAGGTGGTCTGGACGATGCAGGCGTTGAAAACAGACATGGAATTACTCCTCTTAGAATGATAAGCCTTCTCCCTGGGGAGAAGGTGCCCCCGCAGGGGGCGGATGAGGGGAGGTGGTCGGGAGTTGGACCAACGCAGGTGCAGAATTGCCCCTCATCAGTCCGCTTCGCGGCCAGCTTCTCCCAGAGGGAGAAGCCAATGCCCTCCTGTCAGCATATAGAAAAACGAGCTGCAAACGTGGTTTGCAGCTCGTTTGTGTCGTTTCCGAAATTAGTCGGTCACGTAGGGCAGCAGAGCGATCTGACGAGCGCGCTTGATGGCCTCGGTCAGCTGACGCTGATGCATTGCGCAGGTACCGGTAGTTCTGCGGGGCAGGATCTTGGAGCGCTCAGAAACGAAGCGGCGCAGCTTAGCAGAATCCTTGTAGTCGATGTGCTCGACCTTGTCGACGCAGAAAGTACAAACCTTGCGGCGCTTACGGTTGCCGCGAGGACGTTCTCTATCCATAGCCATAGTAGCAAACCTCCTTGAAATGATAGTGGCCTATTAGAAAGGCAGTTCGCCGTCGTCGTCCGTCAGGTCGGCGAACTGATCGACAGCGGGCGCAGCGGAATAACCGCCGCCGGACGAGGGGTAGTTACCGCCGGGAGCACCGTAACCGCCGCCTGCGGGAGCGCCGTAGCCTCTGCCGCCGGTGGGTGCGGGTGCGTAGCCGCCGCCATTGTCACCGTCTCTGCGGGAGTCACCGAAATAGACATTGTCGGCGACGACCTCAGTGACGAAACGACGGTTGCCGTCACGGTCGGTGTAGTCGCGGGTCTGGAGCTTGCCCTCCACAATGGCCATACGGCCCTTGGTGAGGAACCGGGAGACGAACTCCGCAGTCTGGCGCCATGCCACGACACTGATAAAGTCGGCTTTCCGCTCGCCGGTCTCCCGGTCCTTGAAGTCCCGGTCAACAGCCACGCGGAAGGAAGCCATGGCCACGCCGTTGCTGGTGTGGCGCAGTTCAGGATCGGCAACTAAGCGACCCTGCAGGAAGACCTTGTTCAGCATAGAGCAAAAGTCTCCTTATGCGTCCTTGCAGATGATCATGGAGCGCATGACGCCTTCGGTGATCTTCAGCACGCGGTCCAGCTCTGCGGGCAGGCTGGGCTCTGCAGTGAAGGTCATCAGGACGTAATAACCCTCGTTCAGGTCATTGATGGGGTATGCCAGACGACGCTTGCCCCACTCGTCGACTTCGCTCACGGTACCCTGAGTCTCAACCAGAGTCTTGAACTTTGCGACCATAGCGGCAATTGCCTCTTCACCCATTGCGGGATCCAGGATGTAGACCACTTCGTAGTTTGCGTTAATCTTTGCCATGTTCGTTGCACCTCCTTATGGACATTTGCCCGGCAGTCTCGCTGCCGGAAAGGATAAGTCTGTTAGACACAGACCCTATTATTATACCGAAAATCAACGTTTTGTCAAGATGTTTCTCCTGTGGCATATTTGCCAAACCGAAGGGGAAAACTGGGGGCGAGGTGATATAAATGGACTTAAATCAGATGAGCAATGCCGAGTATAACGCCTATGTGAAGGGAAAGGCCAAGCCCTCCCCCATAGGGAAGAATATGGTGTGGGCCTTCTGTGTGGGTGGCCTCATCTGCGTGCTGGGCCAGGCCCTCACGGACTTTTACAAAAGCCGTGGTTTGGGCGCTGAGGCCGCCGGGACGGCGGAATGTGTGACCCTCATCTTCCTGGCGGCTTTTCTCACGGGCATCGGGGTCTTTGACAAGATCGCCAAGCACGCCGGGGCGGGGACCATGGTCCCCATCACGGGCTTTGCCAATGCCATGGTGTCCCCGGCCATGGAGTTTAAGCAGGAGGGGTTCGTCACCGGCACGGCGGTAAAGCTTTTCACCGTGGCGGGACCGGTGCTGGTGTACGGGATCTCTGCCAGTGTGGTGTATGGGATCATTTTGTGGGTGGTTCAGATGGTGTGACCACTCAAGGCGCAGGAGAGACCGTCAAATCGAAGCGGTCTTCCGACTGGGAGGGCTGGACCGAGACCGCCCAGCCCAGAATGGTGTGTGTTTCACCGGCTTCCAGGGGATATGTGATAGGTTCAGATGGGAGGGACAGGTCCAGCAGGACGAAAACGTCCCCCTGATTTCCTGCGATTTGGAAGCGGCAGGAACGGCAGAAGGGGGCCAGATTCAAGCCGTCCTGGGCATCGGGGACGGTGATCTGCGCGGTTTGAGCGTCGGAATCCCAGCCTCCCATAGCTCCAAGGCAGCCCACGAACTGGAACTTGCCGGGGACGGTGGTACCCACCAGGGTTCCGATGTCGCCGGTGCTCCGGTTGAGAAGGCAGGGGACCTCCCGGGGTTCCTGGTCACAGAGGGAGCAGGTATCTGGGGAGGGAAGGAGAAGAAACGCCCCAACCGTATAGAGGGGTTTCCAGAAGAGGAGGAGCATGCCAATCACGGCAAGAATGATAAGTTTTTTCCGTTTTGCTTTCATCATCATCACCTCGATATTACCCTGATATAAGGGTATACCTAAATGGGGATAATGTCAACCGGGGGATTCCTTGGTAGAATAGAACCTGAAAAGAGGTGATGACATGGCAGAGTTGAAAAGTATTGTCCAGCAGTATACCATCGGAGATTATGGCAAGGTCAATGTAAAACTGAAGGAAGTGCTGGAGAGCCGTGGCATCACCCGGAATCGATTGAAGGAACTCACGGGTGTGAAGTATGACGTGATCGACCGGTACTATAAGAATGAAAACATTTCTTTGGTGGATATCGATGCCTTTTCCAAGTTCTGCTTTGTGTTGGACTGTGGTATGGGGGATCTGCTGGAATATGTCTTGCCTGAAAATATGGAGAAAGAATAACCGCCTTCCGAGTGAGGAAGGCGGTTTTCTCTTGTCCAGAACCCCTCATCAGTCACCTGCGGTGACAGCTTCTCCCCGGGGAGAAGCCTTGCCGTTGCCTGCATGGGGAGCCTTCCCCCTGGGGGGAAGGTGGCCTCGAAGAGGGCGGATGAGGGGTACTTGATGTTTCAGTTT
>JAFZEB010000139.1 GCA_017560855.1 Ruminiclostridium sp. | reverse complement strand
GCCCGTGTCATGTCCCTGAGCGAGCCCGAGAAGAAGATGTCCAAGTCCAACCCCAATGAGAACTCCTACGTTCTGGTCATGGACAAGCCCGATGTCATCATGCGCAAGTTCAAGCGCGCCGTCACCGACAGCGAGGGCGGCATCTACCGCTCCCCCGAGAAGCCCGGCGTGTCCAACCTCATCGAGATCTACGCCGCCGTCACCGGCAAGACCTTTGAGGAAGTGGAGAACGAGTTCAATGGCCAGGGCTACGGCGTCTTCAAGCCCGCTGTTGGCGAGGCTGTGGTGGAGTGCCTGCGCCCCATCCGTGAGGAGACCGAGCGCCTGCTGGCTGACAAGGCATCCCTGGAGGCTCTGTATCGTCAGGGTGCTGAGAAGGCCGCCAACATCGCCTACAAGACCCTGCGCAAGGTCCACAAGAAGGTGGGCTTCGCCTCCCGCTGATACCCCCAAGGAGCAATCATTCGTATGACTATGGAACTTCCGGTGATCGCACGGGTGGCCGTTGCCCTGGTGGCGGCCTTCCTGATCGCTTTCATCACCACCCCTCTGGTGAAGTCCCTGGCAGAAAAGGTGGGTGCGGTGGATGTCCCCAAGGACAACCGCCGCATGCACAAGACCCCCATCCCCCGGATGGGCGGTCTGGCCATCTTCCTGGGCTTCCTTCTGAGTACCCTGGTGTTCGTCCCCCTGACCACCCCCGTTCGGGGCATGCTGCTGGGCAGCGTCATCATCGTGGTCCTGGGTATCCTGGACGATATCCACGCCCTGCCTGCATTGCCCAAGCTCATCGTCCAGATCGTGGCAGCCTTGGTGGCCGTCCTCCACGGCAACGTGATCCAGGTTCTGTCCAACCCCAACATCTTCAGTGACAACCCCTATTGGGTCCTGGGGGGTCTGGCCATCCCCATTTCCGTTCTGTGGATCGTGGGCATCACCAACGCCGTCAACCTCATCGACGGTCTGGACGGTCTGGCGGTGGGTGTTGCCACCATCAGCTCCATGACCATGCTGGTCATTGCCATGCTGGTTTCCGACGGCATGGTTGCCCTGATGATGGCGGCCCTGGCCGGCGGCTGTATCGGTTTCATCCCCTACAACCACAACCCCGCCAAAATCTTCATGGGTGACACGGGTTCTACCTTCCTGGGCTTTATTCTGGCCACCGTGTCCATCCAGGGTCTCTTTAAGTTTTACACCATCATTTCCTTCGCAGTGCCCTTCCTGATGCTGGGCCTGCCCCTCTTCGATACCTGTTTTGCCATCCTGCGCCGGATCTCCAAGGGGCAGAACCCCATGGCCCCCGACCGCAGCCATGTGCACCACCGCCTCATCGACATGGGCTTCAACCAGAAGCAGGCGGTAGCCATCCTCTACGTCATCAGCGGCATCCTGGGCCTGTCCGCCGTGGTCCTCACCACCAGCGGCGCCCTGAAAGCCATGATCCTGCTGTGTGCCCTGTGTCTGGCCGGTCTCATTGCGGTGAAGATCTCCATGGGCCACGCGGAACCCAAACAAGAAGAAAAGGAGGCGGCAGACAATGGCGCTGAAAGTCATGACCATCTTCGGGACTCGTCCGGAAGCGGTGAAGATGGCTCCTCTGGTGAAGGAGCTGGAGAGCAGACCTGAGATCCAGAGCATCTGCTGCATCACCGCCCAGCACCGTGAGATGCTGGACGACGTTCTGAAGCTTTTCGACATTACCCCCGATTACGACCTGAACATCATGCAGGCCAACCAGAGCCTGTACACCATCACCAGCAAGTGCCTGCTGGGCCTGGAGGAGGTCTTCTCCCAGGAGAAGCCCGACCTGGTCCTGGTCCACGGCGACACCTCCACCACCTTCTCCGGCGCTCTGGCGGCTTTTTACCAGAAGATCTCCGTGGGCCACGTGGAAGCTGGCCTGCGCACCTGGGACAAGTACTCCCCCTGGCCGGAGGAGATGAACCGCACCCTGGTGGGGGACCTGTCCGAGCTGCATTTCTCTCCCACCAAGGCCAACAAGGAAAACCTTCTGAACGAGGGCATCCGTGAGGGCATCTTTATCACCGGCAACACGGTCATCGACGCCCTGAAGACCACCGTTCGGGAAGATTACGTCTTCCGTACCCAGCTTCTCAATGAGCTGGATTACACCGGCAAGAAGA
Source organism: Ruminiclostridium sp. (assembly GCA_017560855.1). Taxonomy (GTDB): domain Bacteria; phylum Bacillota; class Clostridia; order Oscillospirales; family Oscillospiraceae; genus Evtepia. The sequence continues at coordinate 369 of JAFZEB010000139.1, read as the reverse complement.
TCATCCTGGTGACCTGCCACCGTCGTGAAAACTACGGTCAGCCCATGACCAACATCATGAAGGCCCTGCGTCGTCTGGCAGAGGACTTCCCCGAGGCCGAGCTGGTCTATCCTGTCCACCTGTCTCCTGTGGTGCGGAACGCCGCCCAGGAGTACCTCTCCGGTCACGAGCGCATCCACCTGATCGATCCTCTGACCCCTGATGAGATGCACAACCTCATGGCGAGAGCCACCTTTGTGATGACCGACTCCGGCGGCCTTCAGGAGGAGGCTCCTGCTCTGGGCCGTCCCGTCCTGGTCCTGCGCCGGGAGACCGAGCGTCCCGAGGCTGTGGAGGCAGGCACCGTCCTGCTGGCCGGCACCGAGGAGG
>JAFZEB010000138.1 GCA_017560855.1 Ruminiclostridium sp. | reverse complement strand
GGGGGTAGTAGAGGTTGGTCTTGCCCTTCTTTTCGCAGGCGATCACTTCTTTCTTCAGCAGGCGCTGGAGGAAGGTGGAGACGGTGGAGGCCGTCCAGCGGTGGTCGTCCAGGGCCTGGACCACATGGGCCACGGAGCATTTTTCCTCAGCGGCCCACAGGATCTTCATGATGGCATATTCCGAATCGGTGATGGTGTGTTTGTTGGGAGACATGGCCATCCCTCCTTTTGTAGCTACAAATGTAACTATAAGATACCTCGTGTAGCTACATTTGTCAAGTCTATATTTATAAAAAATCCTGGGACGGTATGTCGTCCCAGGATTTTTGACATTATTCTTCAAACAGCAGGGTGCTGAAATACCGCTCACCGGTGTCGGGGAGAATGGTCACCACAGTCTTGCCGGGGCCCAGTTTCTTGGCCATCCGCAGGGCGGCGGTCACGTTGGAGCCGCTGGAGATGCCGCACAGCAGGCCCTCCTCCCGGGCCAGCCGACGGGCGGTGTCGATGGCTTCCTCATCGGTGACGATGGTCACATCGTTAAAGATATTCAGGTCCAGGTTCTCCGGGATCAGGCCGTCGCCGATGCCCATCTGCAGGTGGGTGGTGATGCGGCCCTTGGAGAGGATGGCGGCGTTTTCCGGCTCCACAGCCCAAATTTCCATCTGGGGGAACTGTTCCTTCAGGACGGAACCGATGCCCGTCAGGGTGCCGCCGGTGCCAACACCGGAGCAGAAGCCGTGGATGTCACAGTCGATCTGGTTCAGGATCTCCAGGGCGGTTCTGGACTTGTGGACGGCGGGGTTGGCCGGGTTGGAAAACTGCTGGGGGACCCACACGTTGGGGTCATCCGCCGCCATGGTCAGGGCAGTATCCAGACAGGCCTGGATGCAGGCGCCGATGTCGCCCTCGTCCTTCACCAGGACCAGCTCAGCCCCGTAAGCCTGGATGAGCTTCCGGCGCTCGTGGCTGACCGAGTCGGGCATGATGATGCGGACCTTATAGCCCTTCACGGCACCAACCAGAGCCAGACCGATGCCCTGGTTGCCGCTGGTGGGCTCCACGATGATGGTGTTGGGGGTCAGAACCCCACGGTGCTCGGCATCCAGGATCATGTTGTAGGCAGTGCGCGTTTTGATGGAGCCGCCAATGTTTACGGCTTCGTATTTGACCAGCACATCGGCAGACCCCTCTGGGACCATGCGGGAGAGCTTGACCAGGGGAGTGTTGCCGAGGGCGTCCAGTACGTTCTGATATACCAAAGGAGTGGCCTCCGTTCTATACAAATGGCCCGGTGCCAAAAAGGCACATGGGTAACCTACATTGTAATACAGAATCCGGAAAAACACAAACACTATTATAAAAAAACTTGCTTTTTTTCATAAATCATCCTTCTGGCAGAATATTTTCAAAAATTGCGGGAAATTTTGTTTTTGGTGATAGAATCACAGTACTGGACATGCTTTATCTGGTATCGTATAATCAACATAAAGGAGATAGAACTCAATCAAAAAACAAGGAGGATATTACAATGGAAAAATGGAAGTGCACCATTTGCAAGCATATTCACGAGGGCCCCATGACCCCCGATTTTGAATGCCCGGTCTGCCACCACGGCGCAGACAAGTTCATCAAGATGGACTCTACCGAGGCCGTCCCCGTCAAGAACCGCTACTCCGGCACCAAGACCGAGAAGAACCTGTGGGAGGCCTTCGCCGGTGAGTCCCAGGCTCGCAACAAGTACACCTACTTCGCCGCCGTGGCCAAGAGAGCTGGTTTCGAGCAGATCGCAGATATCTTCCTGCGGACTGCCGACAACGAGAAGGAGCACGCCGAGCTGTGGTTCAAGCACCTGGGTGAGGTGGGCGACACCGCCCAGAACCTGCTCCACGCTGCTGAGGGCGAGAGCTACGAGTGGAACGACATGTACGACCGCATGGCCCGTGAGGCCGATGAGGAAGGCTTCCCCGAGCTGGCCCAGCAGTTCCGCAATGTGGCCGCTGTAGAAAAGGCCCACGAGGAGCGCTACCGCCGCCTGCTCCGCAACGTGGAGGCCAAGGAGGTCTTTGAAAAGAGCGGCGTGACCCTGTGGGAGTGCCGCAACTGCGGCCACCTGGTCCTGAGCACCAAGGCCCCCGAAGTCTGCCCCACCTGCTTCCATCCCCAGGCATACTTCGAAGTTCACGCAGAAAACTACTAAGAAACATGAGATCCCCTGGGATATTCCCAGGGGATTTTTTAACAAGGGAGAACGGTGGGACAGGGGAGAGGAAATCTTTTTGGAAAACGACAAAAAACGGCTTTACTTTTGGGGGATTGGCTGATATAATAATTTGGCAAGTGAACAAGCGCCAGTAGCGTAATGGATAGCGCATCAGATTCCGGTTCTGAGGGTTGGGGGTTCGAGTCCCTTCTGGCGTGCCACGTAAAAAGTCCGCTTTGTCCGAAAGACAAAGCGGACTTTTTACGAACGAAGTGTGCCGATGGCGCATGAAGCTGCTGCGCAATGAAGGTCACAGCGTGGAGACAATCACGGGAACACTTCATTTTATACATTCAGAACCACCAAACACTGGAGGACTAAGCTATGCTCCGAACCTCTTCTGAACTCGCACAAAAATACATCGAT
>JAFZEB010000014.1 GCA_017560855.1 Ruminiclostridium sp. | reverse complement strand
GACCCGTGCCGCCCAGGCCACACCACGGCCGTGGTTGCCGTCGGTGGCGGTGACGAAGGTGATCTGCCCCAGTTTTTCTGGGGTGTCGGGGGTGGTCAGGATGGCGAAGGCCTTCTCATCCACGGGGATTCCTAGCCGTCCGCAGAGGTGCTCGGCGATGGCGTAGCTTCCCCCCAGACCCTTGAAGGCGTTCAGGCCGAACCGGTGGGACTCATCCTTCACCCACAGGTTGGCGATGCCCAGATGCTTGGCCTGAGCTTCCAGACAGACCAGAGGGGTGGGGGCGTAGCCGGGAAGGCTCCGGTGGAAGGTGTGGGCGGCGCCTGTGGCCTGGGGAGAGGTCAGGGCCAGGGCCTTGGGGTCAGGCTGGTGGTGGAAGTTCAGGTGGTACTGAAAGGAGGCCGTGGGGCAGACCAGGCAGTAGTACTGGTTGTTGTTGAAGGGGAAGGTTCCGGCGGTGGTCATGCCCACCTTGCGGGTGTGGGCGGCATAGGACCGGGGATTTACCTGGTTGACGAAGGTGGCCATGATGGGGTAGCGGTGGGCCATGGAGTCCAGGGAGGCCCGGAAGACCTTGGCGAAAAGCCCGGTGCCCCGGTAGTCCTTGTGGACGCAGGCGGGGCCGTACTGATAGGAATTCTCCTTGGTGAGGGTAACCCCGTCCAGCTGGTACTCGTGGAGGTGGTCGATCATGTACACAAAGAGGGGCCACTGGGACCAGTAATCCCAGGAGGCCGCCGTGGCGTAGGCCACGATTCGGCCCGTTTCGTCCTTTGCCACGGTGACACCCTGCTCCTTCACGATGAGGTCCTCCAGCTGCTGGGGGGTGAAGTTGGTGGTCACAAAGCCGTCGGGACGGTCTTCGGGGGAGATGGAGTCGGTGTGGTAGGTCTTGTGCAGGGCCAGGATGCCCTCGTAGTCGGCCAGGGTGGCCAGGGTAATGGTCATGGGGAAAACCTCCTTTGTTTAGAAAAAAGCTCCCCTTTTCGAAGGGGAGCTTTTGGGCGCAGTTATTCCGTTGTTTCGATGGGGTCCACATCTTCGTAGGTGATGACCTCTTTGATACCGGCGTTCTTGATGAGCTTGGCGCAGATCAGGCAGGGTTCGGCCTTGATGGGCTTGTCGCCGTCAAAGCCAACCAGGTAGAGGGTGCTGCCGATCATGTCACGGCGGGCGGCGCTGATGATGGCGTTCATCTCGGCGTGGACGGCCACGCACATTTCGTACCGCTCCCCGTGGGGGATGTTGTTCTGGATGCGCCAGCAGGTGCCCACGTCGCAGCAGTTGGCGTCGCCCCGGGGGGCGCCGTTGTAGCCGGTGGCGATGATCTCGTCCTCCCGGACGATGATGGCACCGTACTGACGGCGCAGGCAGGTAGATCCTCGAGCCACCTCACCGGCAATGCGCAGGTAACGGGCCTTCTTGCTTTCTCTGGTTCTCATGGTGAAAGTCACCTCTATCTTTCTAAGCCGTAAGGCGAAAATTCTTCCTACTATTTTACCATGAGAGGGGAGTATGTGCAAGGTTTCTGCAACCTTTTTTGTAGGGGCGCATCACGATGCGCCCGCCACCCATAGGGGGTGACCCACGTTCCCCGGGCGATTCGTGAATCGCCCCTACGAAATGGAAGGGCTGGTTGACGCAAAGATGAGGGAGGCAAACAGCCTCCCCCTGCCTTATTCAAAGTCTAACTCTAAGTGTGCGTCTAAAACATCGTCCTCCGGGACGTACTTGCCGGTCTTCTTTCTCTGGCGGACGCATTCGGTGAGGAGATACTCGATCTGACCGTTCACCGAGCGGAAGTCATCCTCGGCCCAGGCCGCAATGGCGGCGTAGAGCTTGGGGGACAGCCGAAGGGGGACCTGCTTCTTGGTGTCTTTTTTCTCTGCCATGACACCTATTTTAATACAGGGTGCCGGTGTTTACGATGGGCTGGGCATCGTGGGTGCCGCAGAGGACCACCAGCAGGTTGGAGACCATGGCGGCCTTGCGCTCCTCGTCCAGCTCCACCATGCCGCCTTCGTTCAGGCGGTTCAGAGCCATTTCCACGGTGCCAACGGCGCCTTCCACGATCATCTTCCGGGCGTCGATGATGGCGGAAGCCTGCTGACGCTGGAGCATGACGGCGGCGATCTCAGAGGCGTAGGCCAGGTAGGTGATCCGGGCTTCCAGGATCTCCAGACCGGCCTCGGTGACCTTGGACTGGATCTCGTCCCGGATGCGGGCGGCCACCACTTCGCTGGAGCCCCGGAGGCTGCCCTCGTCGGCCATGCCGTCGCCGGTGGTGTCGATGCCGGGGGCCACGTCATAGGGGTACAGGCGGACGATGTTCCGCAGGGCGCTGTCGCACTGGAGGGAGAGGAACTCCTTGTAGTTGTCCACCTCAAAGACGGCCTTGGCGGTGTCCACCACACGCCAGGTGACGGCGATGCCGATCTCCACGGGGTTGCCCAGGCAGTCGTTGATCTTCTGGCGGGCATTGTTCAGGGTCATGATCTTCAGGCTGACCCGCTTGCCGGTGGAATCTGCCGCGGCGGCTGCTGCACCGGTATTGCCCCCAAACAGGGCGTTGAGACCCTTGCTGCTGCCGGAGTCCACGTCGCTGCTCTGGTTGAGCTTGGTCTTGGCGGCGGGGTTCACAGCGGTGCAGAAGGGGTTCACCCAGTAGAAGCCCTCACCACGGATGGTGCCCACATACTTGCCGAAGAGGGTGAGGACCAGAGCCTCCTGGGGCCGCAGGACCTTCAGGCCGGGCAGAAGGAGCCAGCCCAGGCACAGGATCACCAACATGGGGATGGTCACGGCCAGGATGCCGGCTTCCAGAGAGAAGATCAGAGCCACGGTGGCGGCGATATACAGCAGGATGATACCGATGAGCATGGCCATGCCCTGCTTTTTGGTGGTCAGGATCTTTTCTGTCATAACAAACACTCCTTGTTTCTTGTGATATCAAAATAATATCACCAAGATTTCTGTTTGTCAATGGGGGCTTGGAAAGAGATTGGACAGCTGAAAAAATGTGTCATCTTGCAAAGGGGGGGAGAATGTGATATATTTATTGGTTGAAGAGTACATTTTTTCGTGATCAATCATTGGAGAAAGGGCGATTTGGAATGAGAACAGCCATTGTTACGGACACAAACTGCGGCATCACCCCGGCACAGGCAGAGGAACTGGGCGTTCACCTGATCCCCATGCCCTTTTTCATTGGCGGCGAAACCTATTATGAGGGGAAGGACATCACCTTTGACCTCTTCTTTGAAAACATGCGGGCCGGTGTGGAGGTCTCCACCTCCCAGCCCTCTCCCGAGGCGGTCACCGGTCTGTGGGAGGAACTGCTGAAGGATCATGACGCCATCCTCCACTTTGCCATGAGCTCCGGTCTCAGCGGCACCTGCCAGACCGCCACTGCCCTGGCCCAAGAGTACGGCGGACGGGTCCAGGTGGTGGACGACCACCGGATCTCCGTCACCCTCATGCAGTCCATCCGCAACGCCAAGGTCCTGCTGGACCGGGGCAAGTCCGCCCAGGAGGTCAAGGCCATCCTGGAGGAGGAGCGGTACGAGGCCAGCATCTACATCGCCCTGAGCACCCTGGATAACCTGAAAAAGAGCGGTCGGATCACCGCTGCCGGCGCTGCCATGGCGGCCGTTCTGAACCTGAAGCCCGTTCTCCAGATCCAGGGAGGCAAGCTGGACGCCTATAAGAAGGTCCGGGGCTTCAACCAGGCCAAGAAGACCATGATCGAAGCCCTGTCCAAGGATCTGGACAGCCGATTCAAGGAAACCAACGTCCAGCTCTTCGTGGCCTATTCCGGGGCAGACCCGGAGGTGGGCGAAAAGTGGAAAGCTGAGGTGGAAAAGGCCTTCCCCGGCCGCTCCGTGGAGTGCTATCCCCTGCCCCTGAGCATCTGCTGCCACACCGGCGAAGGCGGCGTGGGCATCGGCTGCGCGAAAAAGTATTGAGAAGAACGAATCCCCCGAATGCACTGCATTCGGGGGATTTTTTGCTGCATGTTTCATCGGATGAAATGAGAAAGATTGCAAGTTCTGGGGAAGCGATCAGAGGTTGGAATACCGCCACAGGAAGGTGACGATCTGGCCACGGGTGCAGGTGAGGTCCGGGCCAAAGGTGGTAGCGCTCATGCCGTTGGTAATACCCTGCTCCACGGCCCAGGCAACTGCCTGGGCATAGGGGGCGGTGGAGGGGATGTCCGTAAAGTTTGCGCTGCCGGTTTTGGGGCTGCCTTCCAGCTTCCACAGATAGGTTACCACATCACTGCGGCTGCAGGGCGCATTGGGGTCCAGAGCGGTGTTGCCGATGAGTCCCTTTTCCCAGGCCCAGAGGAACGGGGCGTAGAAATACTGGTCATTTTTGACGGCGGGGTTGCTGTAGGGGTTGGCAATGACCGGCTTGGGGCTGTCCACGGCACGCCAGAGGAAGGTCAGGATATGAGCCTGGCTGCAGGTCATGTTGGGGGAGAACTTTGTGGCGCTGGTGCCGTTGGTGATGCCTTCGTTCACGGCCCACTGGACGGGCGTGTAGAAATAGTCGCTGGTCTTCACGTCCTCAAACACGATGGGAGCGGGAGGCAGGGCCTCTTCCTCCAGGGCCGGGAAGGTATAGCTCAGGTAGGCGATGTACCCATTCTGGCCGGAAACCTTTGCGGTTTTCTGATTGATGGTACCTGTGATGCTGGGCACACCCTTGGAATCGGTGACGAACGCATAGCCGTCTGCTGCGGTCAAACCAACCACAACGGTGTAGGACACGCCGGCCTCGAACTTGGAGGCCCCAACGGTCATGGCATTGCCGGTCTTGTTGTTGATCCAGGTGATGCCGTTCTTTTCCCGGGCGTTGGTGCTGCCCTCCAGCTGATAGCGGCCGTCGGCGATGGCGGCGGTGTAATCGGGGGATGCGCCGATGGCGGGGGCATCGATCCCGGTGACGGATGCGGCAGTGATCTTTGCGTCCGCCGTGGCTTCGGGGAAGTAATAGGTGATGACGATTTCGTTTTTGCTGCCTCCGACCACGGCGGCAGCCTTCGTGTTGACGGTGGCTGTAACATTGAGACCGCCCTTGGCGTTGGTGGAGAATTCATAGCCCTCTTCCGCCGCAAGGTACATGGTGATCTGATACTTCTGGCCGCCCTCAAACTTGGTGCCGCCGCTGACGGGCAGGTCGCTGCTGTCCAGGATGGACCAGCAGATACCGTTTTTATAGTAAGTGTCATTGCGGTCCTTCAACCCATAACCCGGACCCTTTGTGATGGCCACATAGCTGGGGAATGCGCCGGTGGCCGGGGCGGTGATGCCCTCGATGGCGACGGAGGTGATCTGGTTGGTGGCAAGGGCGGGGAAGGTGTATTTCACCTGGATCTCCCCGCCTTGGCCCTGGACCTTGGCAGTATTGCCGTTGATGGTGCCGCTGACGGAATCGGTGAACTTGTACCCGGTGGCCGGGACCAGAAAAACGGTGGCGGTGTAGGTGTGGCCGGCGGTGAAGGTACCTCTGGCGGTCAGGTCGCTGCCCGTGGTTTCGTTATACCAGTTGACGCCGCTGACCACAAAGGGATTGCTCTCGGAGGTGGGTTTCAGGGCGTAGCTGTCCCCGGCAAGCTCCACGCTGTAGTCAGGCATTTTGCCCTGGACCGGGGCGGTCAGCCCCGTGATGCCGACAGAACGGATCTCACCGTACTGGCAGACAAAATCATAGTAGACATTGAGCCGCTTCTCGGGATCTTCCTTCATGTACTGGATCGCATTGGCAGTTTCCCGGTTGACGAAGGCGCTGGTCAGGAACTTACCTTGGTCATCCACGAGGAAATAATTCTGACCCTTGGCGATGACATCGACAAAGATGCGGTATTTATTTCCTGCCTTGAAGGTGTCGGTGGGCTGCAGGATACGGCTGTTCGAAAGGTCATACCAGTACACGCCGTTGGTGAAGTTGCCTTGGTTGCTGCCGGAAACCGTATGGTTTCCCCAGTCCATGTTCGGCGTATAGTCGGGAGTGCAGCCGGGTCTTGGCACATCAATGCCGTCAACATAAATGTCACGCACCGGGGTGGCCTTGGTTTGGAAGCGGTACTTGACAACCACCTCGCTGTCGTAGGTATAGGTGGTCTCAGCAGTACCACGATTGTCGTTGACAAAGCCGCGTACATAGCCCTGTCGGAAGCAGCGGTTGTTCGCAACCGTGCTGACCGTGATCTGCACCTCGTAATCATGCCCGGCCACGGCCAACGTGCCGGCCTGCACATAGCTGCCGACGGTATGGTCATACCATTTCACGCTTTTGACGGTGTAGTAGCTGCTGTCGCCGGGGATGCCCTGGTAGTCCAGCGATGAGCCGGGGGTGGGCTGTCCGATCTGAATGTAGACGGACTCGATTGCCGCCGCCGTGGCATCACGCTCCACGGCCAGCGCTGCTGTGGGCAGCAGCCCCAGCAGCATGACGAAGCTGAGCAGAAGGCTCAAGCATTTTGTTCGCTTGGATCGTTTCATAGGGTATCTCTCCTTTTCGTTGCGAAGGGGTTAGAAGCCTTTCAATTGATAGGCCAGGACCTCCATGGCCGAGCGGTCGGGCCGCTCTTCGGTCATGATGACCAGGATGGTGCCGTCCTCCAGCTGGGTGCCGTGGGCGAACCAGGGGTAGTCGGTGCCGAAGAGGTCGCCGTCATCCGCGGTGCCGATGTAGGTGCCGTCCTTGGTCCACAGGACGATCTCGCGCATGTTGCCGTCCAGGGCCAGGAAGCCGTTGGCGGTCTCGGCCACATAGGTCACGCTGCCCAGGTTATCCGGCCCGGTGAGGGTCATCACCGGTGCGCCGTTGGTGTCGTAGATAAAGACCTTGTGGGCATCCTCGTCCTCAGCGTAGCCGGAGGCCATGATGTAGTTCTGGCCGATGGACAGGGAGGAGACCGTGTCCATACCCTGGAGGGTCAGGGAAGAGGTGGTCATGGTCCCGCTGGAGAAGTCCACTTTTTCACATTCGGGGGAGAACCAGCTGATGCCCCACTGGCCAGAGGGGTGCATCACCACGTAGTCGGTGCCCTCGTAGGAGGCCAGCTTCTCGCCGCCCTTCCACTGGGTCAGGGGGGCCATGAAGTCGGACAGCCAGAGACTGCCGTCGGACCCGGCGCTGACCGTGGAGAGCTCTTCTTCAAAGGTGAAGTCCTGGATGAAGCCCAGGCCGTCCTGGGTCAGCTGGTACTCCTGGAGGATGCCGTCCGAGAGGAGGAAGACCTGGTCGCCGTTGACGGCGATCTGATGCTCAAAGGTCTCGTAGGTCATGGAGGAGCCTTGGATGGGGACCCAGGCGCTTTCCAGGGTGTAGGTGCCGACCATCACGTTCCGGTCCTGGCCCTGGAAGGGTTCGCCCTCCCAGTACCAGGGGCCGTCTTCGTTTCCGATGTCCGGCAGGTCAAAGGTCAGACCGTCCAGAAGAGCGGTCACCCGTTCGTCCTGGACCTGGCCTTCGATCTGGATGTAGACCGAGGCGTTGGCCTCCTCCACTCGGCCGAAGTACCGGAGGCAGTCGTCACCCCAGGACTCCGCATCGCTCATGAGGCAGTCCACGCCGCCTACAGTGTGGAGGTCGTAGGCATTTTCCTCGGCGTAGTCGTACTCGTCAAAGCCGTAGTAGACCAGGTCGCTGCGGAAGCCGTAGGGCTCGGTGATATCTGCCTGGATCTCCACATAGATCAGGTCGGTGTCGTCCTCCCCGGGGATGGTCAGGATGGCATGGGAGGAATCCTCTTCGTCGTAGAAATATTCCTCGTCCAGGACCCATTGGGTGTCGTCATAGGCCAGGGTCCAGAGATTGGTCTCCAGGGCGGGCAGGTCGCTGGGGGCGGAGGATCCCGAACCTCCCCCGCAGGAAGCCAGGAGCAGGAAGGACAGGAGGATGGCGGTGAGGGATGATAGTCGTTTCATGGTGTGCTCCTTTCTCCAAAACATGGTGTGTTGGGTTGGAGGATGTTAGTTCAGAGAGCCACCGCAGTACTGGCAGCAGCCGTTGGCATCGGGGATGGAGGTGCCGCCGCACCAGGGGCAGGTGACGGCAGCCTTGGGGGCAGCGGCCTCTGCGGCAGCGGTCCGGGCATCCTTCCGGGCCTGGGTGAGAATCTCCTTGATCTCCTGGCCCATGTTCCAGTACTCCTGGTAGTCAGGGTCCCGGGTGGGGTCGGTGTTGCCGTAGCCGCTGGTCTGGGCCCCTTCCACGGTGCTCTTGTTCAGGCGGAAGCGCATGGTGTCGAAGTAGGGGTGGTCCACCCGGATGACCATGTAGAAGTTATACCGGTAGCGGTAGCGGGGGGGACGGTAGCTCTCTTCTTCGCCCTGGCTGTTGGTGAAGGTGATCTCGTCCTGGTCCTCGTCCACGTCCAGGTCGCAGCCGGTGACCTGGGTGAAGGACAGCACGTCGGGGTTCTCCTCCCGGAAGTTCTTGCTCTCGGCCACCAGGAACTTCCCGGCGTCTTCGTCCAGGCAGACGAAGGAGCTCCGGCCCAGAACACGGGTCACATGGAAGTTCTCCACGTCCTTCTTGTTCTCCTCCCGGTAGGCCAGCTGAGCCCGGATCTCCTCCACGGTGCTTTTCTTGCGGTCAGAGAACCAGGGGGAGAGCTTTTTTGCACAGTCCTTGCACATATTGCCGTCCTCCAGCTTGCGGTTGCCCAGCAGGCCGATCTCACCGCCGCAGAGGTCACATGCTTTCTTGTCAAACAGTTTTCCGAAAAATCCCATGGTAGGTCCTCCTTTACTTCAGGTCGCTTTCGTCAAAGGGATCCCCGCATTCCGGGCAGAACTTGGGGGGATTGGTGGGGTCCTCAGGTTCCCAGCCGCATTTGTCGCACTGGTACTTGGGGGCCCCTTCGGGTTTTTTGGTGCCGCACTCAGCGCAGAACTTGCCCTTGTTCAGAATACCGCAGCTGGGGCAGGTCCACCCGTCGGGGTTCACGGCCTCGGGCTTTTTGCTGCCGCATTCCGGGCAGAACTTGCCGGTGATGCCGACTGTGCCGCAGGCAGGACAGGTACAGGCGCCCTGGGCGGGTTTGGGCTCGGGCTTTTTGCCGCCGCACTCCGGGCAGAATTTGCCGGTGATGCCGGCTGTGCCGCAAGCGGGACAGGTCCAGCCCTCCGGGGCAGGGGGAGGCGTTTGGGGAGCCTGCTGTTGCTGCTGGGCCATCTGGAAGAGGTTCTGGGCGTTGGTCCCAGCTCCTCCCGCCATGTTCATACCCATGAAGGCCATGGCGGCTCCGGCTCCTTCGTTGGCAGCGGCGGCCTGCATGGCGGCG
>JAFZEB010000137.1 GCA_017560855.1 Ruminiclostridium sp. | reverse complement strand
GAGAAAGGGGTCCAGGGGAAAGAAACTCTTTCCCCTGGCATTCTTTCCCCCATTTCTTATGTAAGAAATGGGGTTCCCGCCGAATAGGCGCCCCCACAACGTGCCAGTTTCCCGAAACGTAAAAAGTCCCCGCTGCTTAAGCAGCGGGGACTTTGTCATACTTAATTAGCGGTCACGGTTGAAGATCTTGAAGATCTCCTTGTAGGGGTCATCGTCGGAAGCGGCGGGCTCGGAAGCGGGAGCGGAAGCACGGCCTGCGCTCTTGGAGGGCTTCTCAGCGGGTGCGCCGCCCATCTTTGCGTTCATGACCTTCTCGTCAAAGCCGGTGGCGATGACGGTGACCACGATCTCGTCCTCCAGGGACTCGTCGAAGGTAGCACCGAAGATGATCAGAGCGTTGGGATCGGCAGCCTCCTGGACCAGGTTTGCTGCGATCTCGACTTCTTCCAGACCCACGTCGGTGGAGCCGGTGACGTTGACCAGAACGCCGCGGGCGCCGTTGATGGAGGTCTCCAGCAGGGGGCTGGAAACGGCACGGCGAGCTGCATCCTCAGCCTTGGTCTTGCCGGTGGCGCGGCCCACACCCATGTGTGCCATGCCGGCGTCCTTCATGACGGCGGAGACGTCAGCGAAGTCCAGGTTGATGAAGCCGGTGTTCTTGATCAGGTCGGAGATGGACTGCACAGCCTGCTGCAGAACATCATCTGCCACTTCAAATGCGTTGGACAGGGTGATCTTCTGATCGGTGGCATACTTCAGGCGGTCGTTGGGAATGATGACCAGAGAGTCCACCTTGGTGCGCAGGTTCTCGATGCCCAGCTCAGCCTGCTGCATGCGGCGGCGGCCTTCGAAGGAGAAGGGCTTGGTGACGACGCCAACGGTCAGGATGTCCATTTCCTTGGCCAGGTCAGCCAGAATGGGAGCTGCGCCGGTGCCGGTGCCGCCGCCCATACCTGCGGTGATGAAGACCATGTCGGTGCCTTCCAGAATCTTGGTGATCTGGGTACGGCTTTCCTCGGCGGACTGACGGCCCACCTCGGGGTTAGAACCGGCGCCCTGACCCTCGGTCAGCTTTTCGCCGATCTGAATTTTCTGATTTGCGCTGGAAACTGCCAGTGCCTGCTTGTCGGTGTTGACGGCGATGAAGTCCACGCCCTTGACGCCGGAATCCACCATGCGGTTGACGACATTGCTGCCGGCGCCGCCCACGCCGATCACCTTAATGCTAACGACAGAATCTGCCCCGGTATCTAATCCAAAAGCCATGCTTGATCCTCCTAAGTGTTTTTATCTGAAATATCTAGCGAATTACATAATGATAGATGATACTTTATTGTATCTCCCTTTTTCCAACAGGTCAATAGAAAAGTTTGAATTCTTCTCCAACTTTTTGAAAAATATTCATCCTTCCTGGTCCTACCAAGAGAACTTTGTCACATGCTGGGAGAATCGTACACCGTCTCCCCCTTCAGGTTCACCGTGCGGTACTCATGCTCTCCCGTGAGGGCCACCACTTCCTCCAGGACACGCAGCTTGCGGACAAAGTCCGTGTTGCTCAGGAGCTTGGCGGTGATGCGGCCGTCGTAGACCATGGAGATCTCGGTGGTGAGGGAAGCATCCACGTCGGTGACGTTGGCCAGCATCCCCTCGCTTTCCAGCGCTTGGAGCAGGCCAATGAGGCTGGCCTTCTGGTTGGGGTTCTCCACGTCGATGATCTCACCCTGGACGGGTTCAAAAGCGGCGACGCCGGTGACAGTGATGTACTGCTGCTGGGCGGCCTCGTCGGCAGGCTCCAGCAGTCGTCCCTTGGGGTCGATGATCCAGTACTCACCAGTGAGGGCCACGGTGGGGATGATCTTGCCGTCCTCGCCGGTCATCTCCACGGTAGCAGAGACAGGGACCACTGCCGCGGGCACCGACTCGGTGACCACCAGCCGCAGGGTGGTGGGGAACCGCTTCTGGACATCCACGTGGTCCACATAGGGCAGTTTTTTGTACAGCCGCCCGGCCACCTGTTCGCCGGGGGTGAGGATCAGGTTGGATCCCTTTTCCACGGAGGCTACTTTCTGGATCTCCTCCACGCTGTAGCGCTCCACACCCACCACCTGGACGGACTCCACCCGGAAGAAGACGGTGCAGGCCAGGACCACGGAGACCACCATGAGAATGGCCATCCCCACGGCATACAGGATGCCGGCCTTGCCTTTGGGCTGTTTCGGTTGTTTGGGCTGCTTGGGTTCTTTCTTTTTCTTGGCCATAGGTCAGGTTCCTTTATCTTTGGTGCGCCGGATGGATGCCCCCAGCATCTGCAGGGTATCCTCCAGCCCTTCGTAGCCTCGTTGAATGTGGGAAAGACCGGTGATCCGGCTCTCCCCTTCCGCCCCCAGGGCGGCAATGACCAGGGCGGCTCCGCCCCGCAGATCCGGGGCTGTGACATTCCCGCCGTGGAGAGGTCGGCCCGTGATCCGGGCGGTGTTCCCCTCCAGACAGATCTCCGCCCCCAGGGCACCCAGGCCCTGGACATAGCGAAAACGCCGGTCAAAAATGGTTTCTGTGATGGTGCTCTCCCCCACGCCCCCGGCCAGAGCCGCCGCCAGAAGGGGCTGGGCATCGGTGGGAAACCCAGGGTAGGGCCCGGTGGTGATATGTACTGCCGACATGGGCCGGTCCTTGCGGATCAGGATCCGTCCCGGCTCCCGGCGGATGGTGCATCCGGCGGCGGTGAGGGCCTCCAGGACAGGCAAGAGATGACTGCCATCGGTCCCGGTAAGAATCCCCTCTCCCCCGGCAGAGGCCACCGCGCAGAGATAGGTGGCGGTGACGATCCGGTCGGCCATGACCCGATAGGATGCAGGCCGAAGGGTCCGTCCCCCACGGATGAGGATTCGGTCGGTCCCCGCCCCCTCCACATGGGCCCCCATGGCCCGGAGAAATCCCTGGAGATCGGCGATCTCCGGTTCCCGGGCGGGATTTTGTAGGATGGTGACCCCCTCTGCCCCGCAGGCCGCCAGCATGGCGTTCTCCGTGGCCCCCACACTGGGGATGGGCAGGGTCAGCCGGGTCCCGTGAAGGCTCCTCCCCCGGCAGATGATCTGTTCCGCCCGGACCTCCACCCTGGCCCCCAGGGTCTGAAAGGCCGCCAGATGCAGGTCGATGGGCCGGGCACCCAGGGCACAGCCCCCGGGCCATCCCGCCTCGGCGCAGCCCTCCCGGGCCAAAAGCGCCCCCAGGAACAGGACAGAAGCCCGCATCCGGCTCATCAGATGGTCAGGGATCCGAGTGCCATGGGCACAGGAGGTGTCCACCATGACGGTATCTCCCTCCCGACTGACCCGGCAGCCCAGGCAGGTCAAAATGTCCAGGGCGGTCTGCACATCG
>JAFZEB010000136.1 GCA_017560855.1 Ruminiclostridium sp. | reverse complement strand
TCTTCGGTGCCTATGTCGGTCAGCAGACCCTGGACCCGGGGATAGGGCATGGAGTATCGCTGGGACAGGTAGCGCAGGGAAGCCCCCAGCTCCCCATCCGGGCCACCGAAGTGCAATAGGGTAGGATTTCATTCCTCCAGGATTTTGATGCGGCCCCAATGCCGTTCCGTTCTTACGCTGTACCGCAGGGTATAGGAGGCCTCCCCACGAAGGATGGCCTGATGGATTTCTGCCACCTCTTTGGCAACGGCATCCTGATCCCGATACCAGCCTAAAAAGGTAGTAGGCTGCTCTCCCCAAAAGTTGGTCTCCCCCTGGCTCACACCAAAGAGGAAATATTGGGGCGCCCCCCTTCCGCCCATCATCCGACTGGAGGAAGCCACCTTATAGCATGGAACGATCACATTTTCATAAGGAGAGGTGATGAGAATTTCCCCCACATCCCCAGATGGCTTTCTGTTCACCTCTAACCCCATAAGGCGGTCAAGAGATACCTTCAGTTCCCTAGCCAGCAGCAGAAGGGTTTCCGCCTCAGGATAGCGCTCTCCCTGCTCCCACTTTGACACAGCCTGTCTGCTGACTCCCAGCAGTTCCGCCAGCCCTTCCTGGGACAGGTTTCGTTCTTTTCTCAGTTCTCTCAAGTTTTCTGCAAATCCCACGGGATACACCTCACTTTCTGATGCAAGCATAGCACGCACCACACCGATGGTCTACCAACCACAGTTTGCATTTCCGCAACCTGAAGTTGCAAAAGCAGGACAACGGGAATTCCCGTCGTCCTGCTCTCTTAGCCTTGATATTCCGGGCACTGATAGCGGGGCTTTCCCTTGCTTCGGCGGCCGTACTCGATGGCTTCCTTGGGACAGCCGCAGATGCAGGCCATGCACTGGGTACACCGATCTCCCCACAGGGGCTCTTTCCCTTCCAGTTCAATGTTGTTCAGAGGGCAGAGTTTCTCACACAGGCCACAGCCGTTGCAATCCTTGGTCACACAGAAAGCCTTGGACTTGACGAACATGGGATAGAACATCTCATTGACCAGTGTGCTCTTGAGCTTGTCCACAAAGCCGATGGACCGCTCCGGAAAGTCCTCTCCTGCTGCAATCTTCTTTGCCCCTTCTTCCAGGCCGGGACGGGCAGATGCCACGATCCGGGCTGCCTCCTCTTTGTCAGGGGCAGAAAAAAGCGTGATGTAGTTCTCAGGCATGACCACTTCCAGAACGCCCCGGAAGGTAAACCCCTTCACCCGGCAGAGGGCGGAAAGCTCCTTTTCGGGATTTCCAATATCTTCGCCGCAGGTCATGACAAAATAGGCCTCCTGATTGCCCGCAAACAGGCCGCCGCGGATGAAATCAGAAAAGACTCTGGGCAGCTGCCAGGCATACGTCGGGCCTACAAAGACCCAGGGTTTATCCGAGGTCAGATCCGCCCGCTTCTTTTCTTTGATCCAGACCCCGGCATCCAGGAGGTCATCTCCCAGGCGGTCTGCCAGCAGAGCAGCGGCATACCGGCTGTTGCCGGTGCCGGAAAAATAAACGATCATATAGCTTCTCCTTTTTACCAGGTTTCGGTCTCATAGGGCCAGGTGTTGATGCCGCCGAACTCATAGACCTCCGTATAGCCCAGCTGGGCCAGAGCTTTGGAGGCGGTGACGCTTCGGTTTCCACTGCGGCAGTAGACCAGCACCTGAGTGTCTTTGGTGGGGATCACTTCTTGTGCCGTTTCCTCCGTGATGGCATCCACCGGCAGCAGGACAGCCCCTTTGATATGGCCGCTGTCGTATTCCTCCTGGGTACGGACATCCAAAATGACCGCTTCCTGATTTGTAGACATGATGGTCTTGGTCTCTTCCTGGGAGATCTGCTGGAAGGTAACCACTACCGTTTCCTCTTGGGTGGATCCCTCGCCGCCGCAGCCACTCAAAAGACAGAGGGCCGCAAAGAAAATAATGAATCTCTTTTTCACGGTTCGTCCTTTCTGCTCAGATACCCCTGGGTGTAGGGACAGACGGCATAGCACTTGCCGCAGATATCCGCCTCCACACCCGTGGCCGCCTTCATAATTTCCGGCTGGGTCTTCAGACAGATCTGACTGTCCATGATCTCTTCCCGGCCCATGCCCGCCTTCCAGTTGACCCCTTTCAGGGCCCCGCCGGGACAGGCCTCCACGCATTTGGTGCATTTCCCACACTGACTCTCCTCCATGGGGGCATCCACCGGCAAAGGAGCATCCGTGAGGATGGTGGAAATACGGATCGCACCACCGTACGCCTTGGTGACCAGCAGACAGTTCTTGCCGATCCATCCCAGGCCGGAGCGGGTGGCTGCCGTCTTGTGGGGCAGGACGGTCTGGAGTTCAGTACGGTTCCAGGGAGTGACCTTTGTGGTATTGGCCACGGCTTGATAGCCATTCTCCCGCAGAAAGGCCGCACCGGCCTCCACCATATCATCCAACCTGGCGTTGAGGATGCCATACATCTCCAGATACTCCTTGGTGGGGGCAGTCTTCAGATCCAACACGATATGCCGGGGGACAGGAACCGCCACAGAAACACCAGTGGTACAAGGGCCCTCCACAAATCCGGCCATGTCGGCCGCGCCCACCAGGACAGCACCCTTTTCTCTCAGAAGAGAAAAGAGTTCTTCCTTCAGCAGGTGGGCTTTTCGGTCATAGGTCCGCAGGCGGTCCAGAATTTCCACATCTGCCGGGCAGAAGGGCAGTTGGTCCATTTCCCGGATGGTGATCCAGCGAATATCGTTATGCTCCAACTTCCGGGGCTCTCCCTGAACAATTTTCGAATGGAAGAGGGTCAAGTGGACGGTCAGGTCGGGGTATTCATGGGTCACGTCCATAAAGACCTCACTCACCTCCAGGGTGATCCCCAGTTCCTCCCGGCACTCCCGGACGAGGGCTTCCTCCTGGGTCTCCCCCGGTTCCACTTTTCCCCCCACAAACTCCCAGAGAAGTCCTCTGGCCTTGTGGGCCGGCCGCTGGCAGGCCAAAAATCGTTCCCCCTCCCAAATGAGGGCTGCGACTACTTCCGTCATGGTATCCTGTCCTTTCTAAGAGATCCGGTCAGACCCAAACAGGTCTGACC
>JAFZEB010000013.1 GCA_017560855.1 Ruminiclostridium sp. | reverse complement strand
TGAGCTGGTGGCGGGCACCATCATCGCAGAGCAGGTCTTTGCCGTTCCCGGCATCGGCCGTCTGCTTCTGGCCTCCATCAGCGCCAGAGACTTCCCTGTGGTCCAGGCCATCGTGGTCCTGCTGGCCGGCTGGGTGGTCATTGTGAATTTCATTGCGGACATCCTGTATCAGTACATGGATCCCAGAATCCGCATTCAGTAAGAACACCAACCATATTTCGCCATCTGCGGATGGCGAAACTCTACGAGATTGATTACGCAGAGGGGAGGGACGGAAGTTGAACGTCTTCAGATTCAAAACAAAAAAAGAACGCCCGGAGTCCTTGGAGCACAGAGACAGCCCCAACTACTACTGGAACATTGGCATGGCCATTTCCGCCCTCATGATGGTACTCATCCTGGTGGGGTACGTTTGGACCCCCTACAGCACCACGGAGATGTCCGGCAGAGACAAGTTCCTGTCTCCCTGCCTGCGCCATCCCCTGGGTACCGACAACTTCGGCCGTGACCTGCTCTCCAGAATCATGGAGGGCGCGGGAAGCACCTTCCTCATTGCCCTGTGCGTGATCCTCATTGGCGGTATCATCGGCACCATCATCGGCAGCCTCACCGGTTACTTCGGCGGCATGGCTGACGTGGTCCTCATGCGCATCTGCGATGCCATCACCGCCTTCCCCAGCATCCTGCTGGCCCTGGTCCTCATTGCCGTCATCGGCATGGGCAAGTACCAGATCATCCTGATCTTAGGCATCCTCTTCATCCCCTCCTTCGCCCGTGTGGTCCGTGGTGAGGTGGCCAAGCAGAGGACCCTGAACTATGTCCAGGCGGCCCGCCTCATGGGGGCCAGCCACATGCGTATCATCTTCCTGCACATCCTGCCCAACACCATCCAGGTGCTGCTGCCCATCCTGACCATCGGCTTCAACAACGCCGTCCTGGCCGAGGCCAGCATGAGCTATCTGGGCGTGGGCGTGCTGCCCCCGGACGCCTCTCTGGGCCGGATGCTGTCTGAATCTCAGACCTATCTGGCCAAGGCCCCCTGGTATGCCCTGTTCACCGGCCTGGCTATCGTGCTGATGATCCTGGGCCCCAGCCTCCTCATGGAAGGCTACCAGCACAGAAAGCGCAAGGGCTGAGGGAAAGGAGGACCCTATGTTACACATTGAGGATCTGCGGATCCATTTCCGTGATGCCGCACCCGGCAAGGATGCGGTGAAGGGGATCTCCCTCCACATGGCCGAGGGCGAGATCCTGGGCCTGGTGGGCGAGTCCGGTTCCGGCAAGACGGTGACCGCCATGGCCCTGTCCAGCCTGCTGAGCAACGCCAAGACCGAGATGACCGGCAAGATCATCTTCAATGGCAAGGACATGTTCCAGACCAGCCGTGAGGAGCTCCGTGCCATGCGGGGCAGCGACATCTGCGTGGTCTTCCAGGAGCCCATGACCTCCATGGACCCGGTCATGCGGATCGGCCCCCAGATCGAGGAGTCCCTCCTCATCCACACCAATCTCTCCGCCCAGGAGCGGAAGGAAAAGGCCCTCCAGGCCATGGCAGACGCTGAACTGCCCAACCCGGAGCTGGTCTATAACAAGTATCCCCACGAACTCTCCGGCGGCATGCTCCAGCGGTGCATGATCGCCGCTGCCATCATCTCCGAGCCCAAGCTCCTCATCTGCGACGAGCCTACCACCGCCCTGGACGTGACCATCCAGGAGGGCATCCTGGCCCTGCTGAAGAAGATCAACCGGGAAAAGGGCACGGGCATCCTGTTCATCTCCCACAACCTCCACGTGGTCCGCAAGCTGTGCACCCGTGTGGCGGTCATGTGCCGGGGTGAACTCATCGAGGAAGGACCTGTGGACGAGGTTTTCCTGAACCCCCAGCAGGACTACACCAAGCGGCTCATCGCCGCCATCCCCACCAGACGGAAACGAGGGTGAGACCATGGAGCCTATCCTGGAAATCAAAAACCTGAACAGCTTCTACCGCCAGGGCGGCAGTGCCTTCTCCAAGGGCAGGACTGTCCAGGTGCTGAAAAATGTGAATCTGACCATCGGCCAGGGGGAAGTCCTGGGTCTGGTGGGCGAGTCCGGTTCCGGCAAGTCCACTTTGGCCAAGTCCATCCTGGGCATGACCGAGTATGAGGGCCAGATCATCCACCACTCCCGCCGTCCCCAGATGGTCTTTCAGGACCCTTACTCCTCCCTGAACCCCGCCTTCACCATCCGGCGGATCGTGGAGGAACCCCTGCGGATCTTTGGCAAGTACTCCCCCCAGGAGCGCAAGCAGCGGGTGGAGGAGATGCTGGATGCCGTGGGCTTAGGCCCTGAGTTCTATGACCGCAAGCCCCATCAGCTCTCGGGCGGTCAGCGCCAGCGTGTGTCCATTGCCGCCGCCATGATCTCCAAGCCCAAGTTAGTGATTCTGGACGAGGCGGTCTCCGCCCTGGACGTGACCATCCAGGACCAGATTTTGGACCTGCTCATGAAGCTCCGCCGGGAGTTTGGCCTGAGCTACCTCTTCATCTCCCACGACCTGAACGTGGTCTACCAGTGCTGTGACCGGGTCATCGTCATGCAGAAGGGCGAGATCGTGGAGGAGAACACCGTGGACGGCATTTTTGACAACCCCGTCCACCCCTACACCAAGCAGCTGCTGAAAGCAGCGGAATAAGGAAAAAACGAACGCCCTCCGGGAAACCGGAGGGCGTTTTGTGGTATTCGTAGGGGCGATTCACGAATCGCCCGGGCAACGTGGGTCGAACCCTATGGGTGGCGGGCGCGACCTGAAGCGCCCCTACAATCAGGTGACAGGTGCGAAAAAGGCCCCGGGCGAATGCCCGGGGCCGATGATTGAGTTGTGTTTGTTATTTGTACTTGGTGCCGATGATGTCGTAGAGGACAAAATATCCACCGTCACCATTGGGGGCGTGGTCTTCATAATCAGTCTTGAGTCGCACGAAGTTGCAACCAGTCACATCCACATGGACATCCACAACGCCGTCGCCGCAACGGTTAGAGAATCTCTTAATCAGTGTTTCGGTGCCGTACTGATCCACATTGTAGAATTCCAGAGTGAATTCTCTCATATTCCCTAAAAGAGGGTAGGCGACGACAAATTCACCGTCGATGCTAGTGTAGTTAGAATCCAACTTCCAAGTAATGCAGTCGTCATAGGAGCTGTTGCTTTGGATAGCGTTAGAAACGTTATACTGCTCCCCTAAAATTTCATAGCTTAAATTTCTTGCTTTTAAGGTGCCGCTAAACCGCGGAATATCCTCGCCCGGCACGCCCACAGTTCCCTTGCTGGGCTTCTCGCCAATATAAATGCTCCGGGTCTCGCCGTCCCAGGTGACCTCCTCGCCCAGCATGTTGGAGATAGCGCGGACGGGCAGGTAGGTGGTGCCGTCGTAGATCATGGGCTCCACCCGGTTGCCGTTGGCGTCGGTGGGGATCTTCAGCACGTTGTCCACGTAAATGTCAATGTCGCCCACATAGGCGGTGATGGTCTTGCGGATGCCGGCGGCGAAGCCGGGGACCACCATCATGCTGACCAGGAAAGAGGTCAGAACACCGATGGCAATGCCGGTGAACAGGGTTCGTTTCTGCTTCATGGGGTTACACTCCTTTTCATTCTGTCACGACTTTAGTCGTTTGCATCATCATAGCATGAATATAGCACGGTTGTCAATCAAACTATACATATGCTGATAATGGATTGTCTGCCGATGTATAGTTTAATTGCCGTGAGGTGATGCATCATGATCAGTGACCGAATCAAATTTCTGCGGGAAAAGGCCGGGTACTCCCAGGCCCAATTGGCGAAAAAGCTGGACGTGACCCGAAGCTCGGTGAACGCCTGGGAGATGGACCTGTCCACCCCCACCAGCCAGTATGTGGTGGCCATGGCCCGTCTCTTCCACGTGTCCACCGACTATCTGCTGGGGCTGGAATCCGAGTTTTCCCTCTCTCTGGAAAACTACACCCAGGAGGAGATCGCCCTCCTCTATAACATGGTCAAATACTTTGACGACCACCGGTGAGCCTTGCATTTGCTGACAGAGTCAGGTAAAATGGGAGAAGATTTCCCAGAGAAAGAAGAGAAACCCATGATGAAACGTATGATTTCCCTTGGCATGGCCCTGTCCGTGCTGTTGTCCCTGCTGGCCCTCCCTGCCCAGGCTGTGGGGAATGCCCCGGCCCTGACGGCGGACCACGTCCAGTACATGCAGGGCTTCCCCAACGGGACCTTCCGCCCCAACACCCAGCTGACCCGTGCCCAGGCCGCCCAGATGGTGGTCCGCCTGCTGGAAGACCCGGAGAGCGGTCTCGGGGACTGCTCCTATGAAGATGTGCCCCAGGACCAGTGGTATGCCCCGGCGGTCACCGCCCTGTGCAGACTGGGCCTTTTTGACGACGGAACGGCCTTCCGTCCCGACGACATCATCACCCGTGCCGAGTTCGTGGACTTGCTGGTCCGCCTGCAGCCTGAGGCATCCGGCACCGCCGACTTTTCCGATGTGCCTGCCCACCACTGGGCGGCAGAGCAGATCGGCGCCGCCGTCTCCCTGGGCTGGATCAACGGCTATCCCAACGGTACCTTCGGCCCCGAAAAGGGCCTGACCCGTGCCGAGGCCTGCACCGTCATTAACCGCATGACCGACCGTGTTGGCGATGAGAGTTTGGCCCGTCAGGTCATTGGCCTGGGCCTGTATGCCGATGTGACCCTGAAGCACTGGGCCTGGCAGACCATTGCCGAGGCTTCTGTCTCCCATGAGGGCCTGACTGATATCGGCGGGGAACAGTGGGAGGAAGTGGACCTGGCTGCTCTGACCTTCGCCCCCGGTATCCACACCGTGGACGGGGACCTGTACTGCGTGGATCGCTTCGGTCAGCTGGTGACCAATGCCGCCGTGGGTGCCTACGTGGCCGATGAGAACGGTGTGCTCACCCAGATCGCCTCCTCCTACCAGATGCCCGACGTGCCCTACTTCAGCCAGATCGACGACCTGTACGCCTGGGTGGGCTGTGAATCTGTGGCCACCTTCAGCGGCCTCCGTGCCCTGGGTTATGCCCAGGATGTGACCCTGCGGACCTTCGTCACCGACCAGCCCCGTTCCCCCACCACCGACCCGGAAAAGGGCTTCGTGGGGGACCCCTATGTGCCTGACCCCAGCAAGAAGACCCGCACCACCATCTATCCCGCTAAGCTGGCCCAGTACACCAACAGCTACTGCGGCGGCGAGACCCCCTGCGCTGATTTCCGTGGGGCCACCATCCAGGAGCTTCAGCAGGAACTGCTGGCCGGCAACTGCGTAGTGGGCTACATGACCCTGTGGTGGAAGGCCCCCATCTACCGGAACTACAACATCGAGGGGACCACCCAGCGGCTGGTGAGCAACAACCACGCCGTCCTGGTCTGCGGCTATGACCCGGCCAAGGGCTATTACATTTCCGATCCCTACAACTACTACAACCGGGGTGAGGTCTACCAGTATTGGGAGCCTGCCTCTGTCTTTGAACCCATCTGGAACGAACGTCAAGTGGGCATGATCATGCGCCACTGAAATAAAAGGAGGAACTACCATGAAATTCTTTATTCTCAACGGCACCTTCCGTCCTGACCGTCCCGAGGGTCCTGCCTTCAAGGAGGCTCTGGACGCCCACCACGCCTACCTGAACCCCATGGTGGCCAGCGGCAAGATCCTGGTCTCCGGCCCCAAGCCCGGTGGCGGCGGTATCATGCTCCTGAAGGCTGAGGACATGGCAGAGGTCCAGGCCATCATTGACAACGATCCCTTCGTGGTCCGTGGTGTTCAGACCTATGCGGTCACCGAGTTCATGGCCTTCAACGTCCAGCCCGAGGTCAAGGACTGGTTCGGGAAATAAAATGAAGTTGGGCCAGAGGCCCAATGAAGCGGGCCTGGGGCCCATGAAGTGCGGCTTGCAGCCGCATGAAGCTGCCCGGTTGGGGCAGATTTGCATGAAAAAAGCGAGCTGCGTAGCAGCTCGCTTTTTTGCATATGGTTTCGATAGCAGGAAAGGCTCCCCTTTAGAGGGGAGCTGGATGCGAAGCGGCCTGAGGGGTGTTATCCCGCCGATGGAAATGTCGTACCGGTACGACAGCATACCCTTAGACCCCGCACCCCTCCGACTTCGGCTTTGCCGAAGCCACCTCCCCTCACAGGGGAGGCTTAGGTTGCGCACCCAAACCAGGCTTTTTTATCTGATATGACCTGTTCCGGTGATAACGTACTTGTAGCTGGTCAGCTCCTCCAGACCCATGGGACCACGGGCGTGGAGCTTCTGGGTGGAGATGCCCATCTCACAGCCCAGGCCGAACTGGCCGCCGTCGGTGAACCGGGTGGAGGCGTTCACATAGACGGCTGCAGAGTCCACCAGACGGGTGAAGAGGGCGGCGGCCTGGTCATCCTCGGTGATGATGGCCTCGCTGTGGCCGGTGGAGTGGGTGTTGATGTGGGCGATGGCCTCCTGGACATCCTCCACCACAGCCACCGCCAGGATGTAGTCCAGGAACTCCGTGTCAAAGTCGTCGTAGCTGGCGGGGATACCGGGCATGATCTCCAGGGCTCTGGGGTCCAGACGGAGCTCCACAGGCTCCACACCGGCCTCGAACCGCTCTCTGCCCAGCTTTTCCCGGATCATGGGCAGGAAGTCCTGGGCCACCTCCCGGCTCACCAGGCAGACCTCGCAGGCGTTGCACACCGAGGGGCGGCTGGTCTTGGCGTTGTTCAGGATGGTGATGGCCTTTTCCAGGTCGGCCTTGCCGTCCACGTAGATGTGGCAGATGCCGGTGCCGGTCTGGATGCAGGGGACCTTGGCGCTGTTCACCACGGTCTGGATGAGGGAGGCACCCCCACGGGGAATGAGCAGGTCGATGTAGCCCACGGCCTGCATGAGCTCGTTGGCGCTGTCCCGGCTGGTGTTGGTCACCAGGCTCACCAGAGCCTTGGGCAGGCCGTGCTGGTCCAGGGCCTTGTGGAGGGCGGCCACGATGGCGGTGTTGGAGTGGATGGACTCCTTGCCGCCACGGAGGACGCAGACACTGCCGGCCTGGAAGGTCAGGCTGGCGGCATCGGAGGTCACGTTGGGGCGGGATTCATAGATGATGGCGATGACACCCAGGGGGACGGAGACCTTCTTCACCTCCAGGCCGTTGGGCAGGGTGTGGGTGGAGAGGGTGCGGCCCACAGGGTCGGGCAGGTCAGCCACCTCCAGGATGCCCTTGGCCATGTCCTGGATGCGGCCCTCGGTCAGGCGCAGACGGTCCTGCATGACGGGGGCGATGGTGTCCTGGGCGGCTTCCAGGTCGATGGCATTGGCGGCCAGGATGGCCTGGGTGTCTGCCAGGAGGCAGTCGGCCATGGTCCGCAGGACGGCCTTCTTTTCTTCTGTTGTGAGACCGGCCAGGGCGGCCTTGGCGGCCCGGGCCTCCTCCAGCAGGGGCCGGGTGATGGTCAGGTCGGAGGCATCGGGGGCGAAATCACGCTTGCCCTTGGGGGGCTCATAGCCCTCGTAGGGGACCTGGGTATAGCAGCTGTCATCGAAGGGGGGCATATTGCGGTCGAAGTACATGGTTAGCCTCTCTTTCCGCGGAAGCGGCTGCCCACGGGCTTGCCTTCCGCAATGTCGTACAGGATGGCGGGTTCGGCTCCGTTGGCGATGACCATGTCGCAGCCGGATTTGGTGCAGATGGAGGCCGCCTGGAGCTTGGTGGCCATGCCGCCGGTGCCCAGGCTGGACCCGGCGCCGCCGGCCAGGTCCCAGATCTCCCGGGTGATTTCGGGGATCTCGGCAATGAGGGTGGCCTCAGGATGGGTGTGGGGATCGGCGGTGTACAGACCGTCGATGTCGGACAGGAGGATCAGCAGGTCTGCCTCCATGCTCACCGCCACGATGGCGCCCAGGGTGTCGTTGTCGCCGATGCCCAGCTCCTCGGTGGCCACGGTGTCGTTCTCGTTGATGATGGGCAGGGCCTTCAGTTCCAGAAGCCGATGCATGGTGTTTTTGAAATTTTCGAACCGGTCCGGGTGGTCCACGTCGTAGGCGGTCAGCAGGATCTGGGCCACGGTGTGGTTGTGCTCGGCGAAGAGCTTGTCATAGGTGTACATGAGCTCGCACTGGCCCACGGCGGCGGCGGCCTGCTTGGTGGGGATGTCGCTGGGCCGCTGGGACAGGGAGAGCTTGCCTACGCCCATGCCGATGGCACCGGAGGAGACCAGGATGATCTCGTGTCCAGCGTTTTTCAGGTCGCTGAGGACCTTGCACAGCTCTTCCACCCGGCGGATGTTCAGCAGGCCGGTGTGGTGGGCCAGGGTGGAGGTGCCGATCTTCACCACGATGCGCTGATGTTTCATAGAAGATACCTTCTTTCCTATGGAAAAGGGGGAGGTTCCCCCGGATTGACTGGGTTATCCATCATTTTACTCCATGGACCCGGGACTGTCAACGACTGGAATTTCTCTAAAAACCGTTGATGAGTCAACTAAATGGTTGACCTGTCAACGGTTTTCTGCTATCATGTGCCAGAGGTGTTGACTATGGCAAACTGTGTTGGCAGAGTCCTGACTCGTCTGGCCAGAAAGTGCCAGATTGCGGTGGGCAATGCCCTTCAGCAATATAATCTGACGGCCGCCGAGGAGCCCTTCCTCATGTCTGTCCTGAACAACGAAGGTCTGACCCAGGAGGAACTGACGGCCTACGTTGGGGTGGACAAGGCAGCCGCTTCCCGCACGGTCCGCTCCCTGGAGGAGAAGGGTTTTCTGGTTCGTGTCCAGGACCCTAAGGACAAGCGGCAGAACCGGGTCTATCCCACCGACAAAGCCCGGGAGGTGGGTCCTAAGGTGCGCAAGGAACTCTATAAGATCAATCTGGCCCTGACCGAAGACCTCACCCAGGAGGAAGACGACCAGGTCTACCACCTGCTGGTGCGGATCGAAGAAAACTTCAAGCCCTGAGGAGGGTGTACCATGACAGAATTTTACACCCGATATATTAAGGAGACCTTTGGTCCCGACGGCAGACTCCAGGACTGCAGCTATGACTATCCTGAGAACTTCAACTATGGCTACGACGTGATCGACCCCCTGGGGACCCTTTACCCCGACCATCTGGCCATGATCTGGCAGAACGACCGGGGGGAGAAGGCCCAGCTGACCTTTGGGGATGTGAAACGGCTGAGCACCCAGACGGCCAACCTCTTTGCCGTCCGGGGTCTGAAGAAGGGGGATGCCGTCATGGCGGCCCTGCGGACCCACTGGGAGTACTGGGTGGTGGCGGTTGCCGCCCACAAGCTGGGCCTGATCCTCTGCCCGGTGTACTACCGGCTCACCGAGGAGGACTTCGCCTATCGGATGGAGACCGCCGGGATCAAGGCGGTGGTCTGCTGTCAGGAGGGGGATGCCCCCGCAAACATCCTGGCGGCGGCGGAACGGACCGGGGTGGGTCTGCGATTCTCTCTGGGCCAGGAACCCGGCTTTGAGGACTTCCACCAGGCCATTGCCCCTCAGCCCACCACCTTGGACCGGGTGGAGACCCACTGGCAGGAGCCTGCCATGGTGTATTTCACCTCGGGAACCACGGGGAAGCCCAAGGCGGTCCTCCACAACCATGCCTTCCACCTGTCCCATCACTACGGCTCCCGCTACATGCAGGATGTCCACATGGGGTCCCGCCACTTCGCCACCGGCGACACCGGCTGGGAGGTGGTCTCCGGCACCAAATTCTACGGCCAGTGGCTCCATATGGGGACTCTGCTGGTCTTTGACTACGACAGATTCCCCCCGGCCCAGGTTCTGGACTTCCTGGCTGAGAACAAGGTCACGGGGATCATGGCCCAGCCCACCGTCTACCGCATGATGCTGGATGTGGGTATGGACCGATACGACCTTTCCTCCCTGACCAACTGCGCCGTGGGCGGAGAAAAGCTCCAGGCTGATGTGGCCCAGCGGGTCATGGAGCAGATTGGCCAGCCTCTCTACGAGGGCTATGCCCAGTCCGAGACCGGCCTCATCGCCGCAGTGTCCAAGAACATGGGCCGGAAGGAAGGGGCTGTGGGCAAGGTCATGCCCAAGTACCACGTGGAGATCCTGGCCGAGGACGGCACCTTTGCCCCTGTGGGCCAGGAGGGCGAGATCGTCATTGTGGCCGACAACGGCCGCCGCCCGGAGGGTGTCCTCATGGGCTACCTGAACGACCCCGAGGCCACTGCCACTCTGTGGGACGGCAACATCTTCCACGCCGGTGACCTGGCGGTTATGGACGAGGAGGGCTACCTCTTCTACCGGGGCCGGGCCGACGGCATCATCAAGACCAAGGGCTATCGGGTGAGCCCCATGGAACTGGAGGAGATCCTCTCCCACCACCCGGCGGTCTATGAGTCTCTGGTGGTGGGCGTGCCTGACCAGGACCTGGGCCAGAAGGTCACAGCCTACATCCGTCTGGCCGAGGGCTATGAACCCGGCGATGCCCTGACGGAGGAGATCATGACCTTCCACAACAGCCGCTGCGCGGGCTTTAAGAAGCTGCGGGCCCTGCACTTCACAGGCCCTCTGGCCCGAAACGCCAACGGCAAGATCATTCGCAATCAATTCAAGGAAACTATGTAACAGGGAGGGCGGACCATGGCACTTCTGGAACTGAATAACGTGACCGTTTCCTTCCCGTCCCCCGACGGCACCATGCTCACCGCTCTGGAGGGCATGGACCTCTCGGTCAACAAGGGAGAACTGGTGGCCATGGTAGGACCCTCCGGATGCGGTAAGTCCACCGCTCTGAACGTCCTGGCGGGGCAGGTGGTCCCGGTCACTGGACAGGTTCGTCTGGCGGGCCAGACCGTAGAGGGGGTCCTCCCCTCGGTGGGCTATATCTCCCAGGCGGATACTCTGCTCCCCTGGCGGACCGTGCTGGACAACGTGGCCCTGGCCATGGAACTCCGGGGGGTTCCCAAGAAGGAACGCCGGGAGGCGGCCCGGGCCCTCATGGCCAAGATGGGCCTGTCCGGTTTTGAAAACAACTACCCCCGGGAACTCTCCGGCGGCATGAAAAAGCGGGCGGCCATCGCCCGTGTCCTGGCGGTGGACCCGGCCATCCTGATGATGGACGAGCCCTTCGGCCCCCTGGATGCTCTCACCAAGGAGAAGCTTCAGGACGAGATCCTGTCCCTGTGGGAGTCCACCGGCTGCACCATCCTGTATGTGACCCACGACCTCACCGAGGCCATTGCCCTGGCTGACCGGGTGGTCCTGGTGAGTCAGCGGCCCGGCCGTGTGGTCCGGGAGTACCCCATCGACCTGCCCCGGCCCCGCCGGGTCATGGACGTCAAGTTCCTGCCCCGGTTCGTGGAGCTGGAAAAGGCCATCTGGAACGACCTGCAGACCGAACTGCGCCGAGGGGAGGGGGAGCTGTGAAAAGAAAACCCTCTGTAAGCCCTGGCGTCTGGACCTGCGTGGGCCTGGTGCTGGCTGTGATCCTCTGGGAGGCTGCAGCTGCAGCCGGTCATGTGAACCTCTTTTTCTTCAGCTGTCCCAGCCAGATCTGGGCAGAGTTCCTGGAGATGCTGAACAACGGCACCATGGCGTCCCATCTGTCCACCACCCTGAAGGAGGCCGGACTGGGCCTTCTGCTGGGCGGTGTTCTGGGTACCGCCACCGGCCTGACCCTGGGGACTCATCCCCGGCTGAGCCGGGCTCTCATGCCCCTGATGACCGGTCTGAACGGCCTGCCCAAGCTGGCCCTGGGCCCTCTCATCATCATCTGGTTTGGTCTGGGGATCAAGTCCAAAGTCATCATGTCTGCCCTGATGGTCTTCTTTATCTTTACCTTTAACCTCTACTCCGGTGTGCTCAGCGTGGAGCGGGAACTCATCACGGCGGTGAAGCTTTTGGGAGGAACCCGGCAGCAGGTGATGCGAAAGGTCATCTGGCCGGCCAGCATCCCCTGGCTTCTCACCAGTCTGCGGACCGCCCTGGGCCTGTCCATCTCCGGCGCCATCGTGGGTGAGTACCTGGGTGCCAGCAAAGGCATGGGCTGGGTCCTGGCGGCCTCCACTGCCCGGTTCGACGTGGGCCGTGTCCTGTGCTGTGTGGCCGTCATCGTGGTCATCGTGGTCCTGGGGGATGCGGTGGTCCGACTGTTGGAGCGAAAGCTCCTGCGCTGGCGATAAGTCAGTCCTGTTTGTTCATATCCGCATTGCGGTGTGATAGATCATTTCAATGAAAAAGGAGATTTCAACCATGAAGAAGTATCTTGCCCTCCTGCTGGCAATGGTCATGGTCCTTGGCCTGTGCGCCTGCGGCGGCACCGCTGAGGAGCCCGCACCCGAGACCGAGCAGACCGAAACCGTGGAGCTGGAGAAGATCGTGTTCACCGAGCCCGTTCGCGGTTACCACTGGGCTCCCGTCTACCTGGCCCAGACCCTGGGCTACTTTGCTGAGGAAGGTCTGGAGGCTGAGTTCCAGTCCATCACCGGCACCCCTCCCCATGCTGCCATCTTCTCCGGTGATGCCCAGTTCACCCTGGTGGGCATCGAGTCCGCTCTCATGTGCGCCGAGAAGGGCCAGGGCGTGAAGGTCCTGGCATCCACCAGCCAGAAGTATCCCTACAGCCTGATCGGCACCAACGAGGAGTACACCACCCTGGAGTCCCTGAAGGACGGCATCGTGGCTGGCGGCGTCAACACCGCCGGCGGCCCCTACTCCTTCGCCATGGCTTGCGTGAACCATGCCGGTCTGACCCCCGAGGTGGACGTCTCCGTCATCACCATGGCCAGCGTGGGCTATGCCGCTGCCATTGAGGCCGGTGAACTTCAGGCCGCTGTTGCCACCAACCCCTGGGGTGAGAAGAACCTGCTGGATCTGGGCGGCCAGGTCATCGTGGACGGCACCGACGATGCCGCCATCGAGGCCATCATCGGCTCCGCCAGCTATGAACTCTTCGTCATGATGGCATCCGATGCCTACATCGCCGAGAACCCCGAGACCGTCCAGA
This sequence comes from Ruminiclostridium sp., assembly GCA_017560855.1. Taxonomy (GTDB): domain Bacteria; phylum Bacillota; class Clostridia; order Oscillospirales; family Oscillospiraceae; genus Evtepia. The sequence goes on along the minus strand of JAFZEB010000013.1, from coordinate 1,781 downwards.
AGGTGGTCAACGCTGTGGCCAAGGCCATGCAGTGGATGGAATCCGCCACCCCCGAGGAGATCGCCGAGAACCTGCTGCCCCTGTTTGAGGGTGCTCAGGAAGAGCTGCTGTACGATGCTGAGTACGACAAGGAGCGCGGCATTGCCAACTACACCGGCTACCACACCGAGTCCGGCTATCAGGCTGCCATCAACCTGACCAAGCTGGCTGGCGGCATCACCAAGGACATCCCCGCCGAGGACATCTATGACGATTCCTTCCTGGATGCAGCCTGGGAAGCGCTGAAGTAAACAAAGATCAGACACAGGAAGGCCGCTGTCGGAATGGACAGCGGCCTTCTTGCATCTTCTCTGAGGTTGTACTATAATGGGGCTGTATTCTGATCCGAAAGGAGTACCCCATGAAAAAGATACTTTCCCTGATCCTGGCGCTGGCCCTGAGCCTGTCCCTGGCTGTCCCTGCCCTGGCGGTGGAGGCGGACCAGGCGGAGCAGGCCGCCTGGGAGCTTTACTACCTGGGCCTCTTCCGGGGCACCGACACCGACGCCCAGGGCTTTCCCGTGTTCTCTCTGGACCAGGCTCCCACCCGTGCCCAGAGCGTGACCATGCTGGTCCGACTTCTGGGAGCGGAAAAAGAGGCCCTGGACGGGACCTGGACCATGCCCTTCCAGGATGTGCCCGACTGGGCCCAGGCCTATGTGGGCTATGCCTATGCCAAGGGTCTCACCACCGGCCGCAGCGACACCGTGTTCGACCCCAACACCACCGTCAGCGCCACGGAATATCTGACCTTCGTCCTCCGTGCCCTGGGCTATGATTCCGGCACGGACTTCCAGTGGGATTCCGCCTGGACCCTGTCCGACAAGCTGGGCATCACCCACGGCAGCTATCCCGGTTCGGCCCCCTTCCTCCGGGCGGATGTGGCGGTGATCTCCCGGGATGCCCTGAGTACCCCCAAGAAGAATGCCAAGGAAACCATCCTAGACACCCTGCCCACACCGGACAACCAGCGCTGCCTGTGGCAGATGGACTGTGTCTCTGCCGGTCATGACCAGATCTTCCTGGCGGTGACGGCAGCCAAGGACAGCCCCGAGACCTACACCAAGTTCACCGTCAACAGCGCCACCGTCAACGGCCTGCCCTGTGAGGTCACCCAGTACACCACCAGCAAAGAGGTCACCGACTTCTACAAGAAGAATGGGGAGACCGCCAACCGGAAGACCTTTGCCCTGGCCCAGCTCCGCTACAACGAGGGGGCGGCCAGCCAGGCGGCCAAGGAGACCGCCCAGGTGGGCGGGACGGAGTACCCCGTCCTGGTCTACAAGCTCAACTGCACCGGCACCCTGAAGGACGGCACCCAGGTGGAGGAGCTGGTCATCCTCAGCTACTACTTCGACGGCTACGGCGGCCCCTTTATTTGACCGTAAGCCTGCCGCATACACCAAAGCCTTCTCCCGGGGGAGAAGGTGGCCCGGCGGAGCCGGGACGGATGAGGGGTACTGAAAACCGGGCCCCCTCATCAGCCACCTTCGGTGACAGCATCTTGGAATGGTCACGGGATTTTATCGCACTGTCCCCCGGACAGTGCGACCCCCCAGGGGGAAGCCTTTCTGTTGACCTATGTTTGGCGTGGGGAAATAAGGTGAAATCTTATCTGTAAACGCACAAAAACCGCCGCTGTTTGACAGCGGCGGTTTTTTCTCTTGCTATTTGAACGGATTCTTGGTAAACTTACCTTGGAAAAGCAAATAGATGCGACAGCTTACGGGTGCGCCAACACCC